>CANJMO010000019.1 GCA_947475845.1 Caulobacteraceae bacterium
CGGCAACCATGAAGTGATGATGCGCGGCACCTTCGCCAACATCCGTATCCGCAACAAGATCACCCCGGAAATCGAAGGCGGGGTGACCAAGCACTTCCCCTCCGGCGAGACCATGGCGATCTATGACGCGGCCATGAAGTACCAGACCGAAGGACGCCCGCTCGTGGTGTTCGCCGGCAAGGAATACGGCACCGGCTCGTCGCGCGACTGGGCGGCCAAGGGCACCAAGCTGCTGGGCGTCCGCGCCGTGATCACCGAAAGCTTCGAGCGGATCCACCGCTCGAACCTAGTGGGCATGGGCGTGCTGCCGCTGCAGTTCAAGGAAGAGGGCTGGCACAAGCTGGGCCTGACCGGGGAAGAGATCGTCTCGATCCGCGGCCTGGAGAACCTGTCGCCGCGCACCACCCTGACGGTCGAGCTGTACCGCCCGTCAGACGGCCGCATCGCCCGCTTCCCGGTGATCTGCCGCATCGATACCCCGACCGAGCTTGAGTACTTCAAGAACGGCGGCGTCCTGCCCTACGTCCTGCGCAACCTGGCGCGGGCCCCTGCAGCGGCGGAATAGGCGCTTACACATCGCGAACAAGATTGGGGCGGGTCCTGCGGGGCCCGCCTTTTTCTTTGAGGGCAGCCGGCGCTCAAGCAGCGACGCGGTAGCGACGGCTGCCCAAACAAAAATGTGAGGGGCGCCCTTAAGGCTTCTTCGGTTAAGTGCGGGCGATGCCTAGACCCGCGCTCCTCCCCGCGCTCCTTTCCGTTTGCCTGCTGTCCTTAGGGGCCGCGCAGTCCGCCGCGGCTCAGGCCCGACGGCCGGTGGTGGTCGAGCTGTTCACCAGCCAGGGCTGCGCCGCCTGCACCACCTCCAACACCCTGGTGGCCGACCTGGCCGAGCGCCGCGACGTGATCGCCCTGACCTTCCCGGTCGACTACTGGGACTACCTCGGCTGGAAGGACACCTTCGCCAAGCCGCAGTTCTCGGCCCGTCAACGCGGCTATCAGAAGGCCCTGGGCCTGCGCGAGGTCTATACCCCGCAGCTGGTGGTCGACGGCGCCGCCCAGATGGGCAAGGCCTCGCCGGAGATGGCGCTGGAAATGATCAAGGGCGCCGCCAAGGCCCATCCGCCGGCGCCGGCCATGAGCCTGGCGCGCCGACGGCTGTCGGTCGGGACCGGCCGCGCGCCCAAGGGCGGGGCCGAGGTCTGGCTGGTGCGCTACGAGGGCCAGCCGCAGGAGACCGAGGTCAAGGACGGCGAAAACCGCGGGCTGAACGTTGTCTATCGCAATGTGGCCAGGGATCTGGTGCGCCTCGGCTCGTGGACCGGCAAGGACCGCGCCTATCGCCTGCCCGAGCACTCGGACGAGGACGCCGACCTGAAGACCCTGATCCTGCTGCAATCCAAGACTAACGGCCGCATCCTGGGCGTGCTCAAGCCCTAGGTGCCCAGGCCGGCGCAACAAAAAGCCCGCTCCAGCTGGGGGGGTGCTGGGCGGGCCATTTGCTCTTTTGCTTGGTAGTCTGTCGGCCAGTCGAAAACCGCGATCCCAGGGGGCTGGGGGGGCTGTTCAGGGTCCAGGACCGGCAATCCCCGGCTGGCCGACACCCATAAGATGTCGGGTCAAGGGGGCCGCGAATGGGCCGGAATAAGGCCGATTAAAGGTCATTTGACCGGCGCGATTACAAAGCCGTGAGCACCCACCCGAGCGGTGACACCTTCAAACCGTCCGCGTTCGTGCTTAGTTTCGGTTGCATGAGTCTCGACGCCTTCGCGCCCCAGCCCTCAAGCCCGGTGGTCTTCTTCGACCGGCGCGAGCTGGATCAGTTGCTGCGGCTCTACGGACGCCGGGTAGCGGCCGGGGAATGGCGCGACTACGCTATCGACGGACTGCGCGATGCGGCGGTGTTCTCGGTGTTCTCGGTGTTCTCGGTGTTCCGCCGGTCCGCCGAAGCCCCCGCCTACCGCATCGAGAAGCGCCCGTCCTTGGCCCGACGCCAAGGCGCCTGGGCCGTGATCGGTCAGGGCGGCGTGATCCTCAAGCGCGGCCACGAACTGGCCCAGGTGCTCAAGCTGTTCGACAAGGGCAAGTTCGCGGTGGTGGAGTAGCCGCGCTCAAGCAGCGAAGCGGTAGCGCGAAGGAATCCCGCTCAAACCGCGAAGCGGTAGCGCAACAAAAAAGCCCCGGAGGTTTCCCGCCGGGGCTTTTCCGTTTCGATCCGAGAACGTCTAGCGGCGCGAGCCGAGGAAGTTCATCAGGAATTGGAACAGATTGATGAAGTCGATGTAGAGGCTCAGCGCGCCGTAGTTGGTAGCCACCGCCAACGACGTGCGGTCGCCGCCCATCTGGTAGTAGGTCATCTTCAGGCGCTGGGTGTCGTAGGCGATCAGGCCGGCGAAGATCAGCACGCCCAGCACGTTGACGATGAAGGCCATCGGCGCGGAGTGCAGGAAGATGTTGACCACGCTGGCGATGAACAGTCCGACCACGCCGATGATCAGGAAGCTGCCGAAGCCGGTCAGGTCCTTCTTGGTGGTGTAGCCCGCCAGGCTGAGCGCGCCGAAGGCGGCGGCCGTAACCAGGAAGGTCGTGGCGATCGAAGCGCCGGTGTAGACCAGCACGTTGACGCCGAGCGAGGCGCCGATACAGGCCACCACCGCCCAATACAGGGCCGAGGTGCCCGACGCGGTCTGCGTCTTCATAATGAAGCGCGAGCCCAGCAGCAGCACGAGCGGCGAGAAGCTGACGATCAGACCCAGAATGGTGTAGCCGCCGAAGCGGCCGTCGGGGGTGACGGTGAACATCAGGTCGCGGACGGCGGGGACACTGCCGGTGACGTAGGCCAGGGCGGCCGACACCACGAGGCCGAGGGCCACCTTGTTGTAGACGCCGAGCATGAAGGCGCGCAGTCCCGCGTCCACCGCCATATCGGCGCGACCCGCGGGGATCGATGTAAAGCCGCGGTTGAAGTCGCTCATAGGATTTGAAACCCTTGTTGAACGCCCACATGGGCGCCCGTTGAATATCGGCCCCCTTGGGCGCAAGCGCAAGACTCGCCCAAAAAGGTCACAATTTAGTTTCGCCCTAGCGCTTCGCGACTTGAGGGCGGGTTTGTTGTGCTTGTCTTGTCAATGTTTGGGCTCAACCCAGGAAGATGTTCCACATCAGCCGGCCGGGGACAAAGGCCAGCGCCCCGGCCAGGACCAGGCCGCCGGTGAACAGCCCCGTCATGGAGCGGGCGTGGGAGCGCACCTTGTGGCGGCGGGCGGCGGCCATGGCGAACGGCAGGGCGATGATGGTCCAGCCGGACAGCAGATGGATGAAGCTGAGTCCGCCGTGGTTGATGATTCGGATGAACATGGACGACACCGCTCCGGTCATCATCGCCAGCACCCAGGTCCAGCCCAGGGTCCGGTGCATCAGCGAGCCCTTGACCCCGATCAGCAGCACCACGCCGATGGCGAAGGCGGTCAGCACCGCGGCCAGATGGATCTGCACCGCGAACGGCGAGGTTAGCACCAGGTCGACGCGGGGCGCGTGCGGGTGGATCGCGGGCAGCGCCGTAATGCCCAGGCGGGGCAGGCTGGGGATCACCGTCAGGCCGACGATGCCCAGGACCACGGCCAGCACGCCGGCCTGACGGATCAGGTTGGTCTTCGATCCAAGGTTGGGGGCGGCGAGATCGGGGGTTTGCGGGGTGGTCATCGGAAGCGTCCTTGCGGGAGGGGCGGCCGGCATGGCCTGATGCACCCCACTCAACCGATCCGACGAGCCGCCGCACCCGCCGATGCACGAACCGCCGCCCGCCATACGCCAACGGCGCCTCCTCGCCGTTGGCGCTTCGCCAGTGACGGCCTTCTTCCTGCGTCCGGTCGCCATCGCCGCCGTGGCCGCGCTGTTCATGGCCTATGCCGGCGCCTTCGGCTCGCAGGCCGCGCCCCTGCCGATGCGTCTGGCGTACTGGCTGACGACCATGGTCCTGGCCAGTCTGATCGGCACGGCGGTGTTCGTACCTGCCTATGCCAGGGGCTGGCTGGAGCGGCGGCCGGCTGCGGTGATCGGCGGCCTGTCCCTGGTGATGGCCGCGCCGATCACGGTGCTGGTGTGGTTCATGAGCTCGCGTTTCTTACCGCAGCAGGCGTCGAGCGACCCGCGGTTCCTGCCGGCCTATTTTCCGCCGGTGCTGCTGGTCAGCGTGCTGATGACCGGGATCAACTTCATGGCCGCCGAGCGCGCCGCCGCCCGCCGCAGCCAGACCCACGCCGCCCCCGCCGGTTCGGCCCCGGCTAAGTTCCTGGAGCGCATCCCGCTAAGGCTGCGCAGCGCAGAGCTGCACGCCGTGCAGGCCGAGGACCACTATCTGCGCCTCTACACCTCCAAGGGCTCGGATCTGATCCTGATGCGGCTGGCCGACGCGGTGGCCGAGCTGGAAGGCATCGAGGGCGCCCAGACCCACCGATCCTGGTGGGTGGCGAAGGCGGCGGTGCAGGGCGCCCGGCGCGGCGACGGGCGGGCGGTGCTGACCTTAGTCGGCGGCATCGAGGCCCCGGTCAGCCGCAGCTATGCGGGCCCGCTCAGGGACGCTGGGTGGTTTTAGACATTCTTGTGCGCGCTACCGCTTCGCTGCTTGAGCGCGGGCGCGCCACTGCTCCCTGGTCTGTCCCCACACCTCCAGCTCGATGTCGAACGGCGGCGGCAGGCGGTCCATGCGCATGAACGACGAGCCGAGCCCCCGGGCCACCGCCTTGGAGGCGGCGTTGGCGCTGTCGATGGTGTGGATCACCTCGCTCCAGCCTAGGACGTCGAACGACCAGTCGACGCAGGCAATGGCGGCCTCGGTCGCATAGCCCTTGCCCCAGGCCGAGCGGACGATACCCCAGCCGACCTCCGTGCCTGGCCAGCCCTCCGGCCGCCAAGGACCGATACGGCCGATGCAGGCGCCGGACGCCTTCTCCACCACCGAGAACATGCCGAAGCCCAGCAGGCTCCAGGATCCGGCCACCGAGGCCAGGCCGCGCCACGCCGCCGGGCGCAGCTGCACGCCGCCGAGGTAGCGGGCGCTTTGCTCGTCGCCCATCAGTTCGGCGTAGCCGTCGAGGTCTTCCTTGACGGGCGGGCGCAGGATCAGGCGATCGGTTTCGAGGGTAACGGACATGAAAAAAAGCTCCGGTCCTTGGCAGGAGCCGGAGCTTTGATCTTAGCGCCGGCTCGCGCCAGCGTGTCTGGCGAAGATTAGATGACGAGCGAGCCGTCGATGGCCTTGCAGGCGTCCATCAGGCCGCGCACCGACTCGACCGACTTGGCGAACATCGCCTTCTCGTCGTCGTTGGTGGGGAACTGGATGATGCGCTCGACGCCGTCCTTACCGATCACCACCGGCACCCCGACGTAGAGGCCCTTCAGGCCGTATTCGCCGTCGAGATAGGCGGCGCAGGGCAGGACGCGCTTCTTGTCCTTCAGGTAGCTGGTGGCCATGGCGATGGCGCTTTCGGCCGGGGCGTAGAAGGCCGAGCCGGTCTTGAGCAGGGCGACGATCTCGCCGCCGCCGCCGCGAGTGCGCTTGACGATGGCGTCCAGCTCGTCCTGGGTCATCACGCCCTGGTTGACCAGTTCAGGCAGGGGCAGACCGCCGACCGTGGAGTGGCGCACCATCGGCACCATGTCGTCGCCGTGACCGCCCAGCGTCCAGGCGTGGATGTCTTCCACCGAGACGCCGGTCTTTTCCGCCAGGAAGTAGGCGAAGCGGGCCGAGTCGAGCACGCCGGCCATGCCGATCACCTTGGTCTTGGGCAGGCCCGAGAACTGCTGCAGGGCCCAGACCATGGCGTCCAGCGGGTTGGTGATGCAGATGACGAAGGCGTCGGGGGCGTGCTTCTTGATGCCCTCACCGACCGACTTCATGACCTTCAGGTTGATGCCCAGCAGGTCGTCGCGGCTCATGCCCGGCTTGCGCGGCACGCCGGCGGTGACGATACAGACGTCGGCTCCGGCGATGTCCTCGTAGGAATTGGCGCCCTTCAGAACCACGTCGCTGTCGAACACGGTGGTGGCTTCGGCCAGGTCCAGGGCCTTGCCCTGCGGCGTGCCTTCGGCGATGTCGAACAGGATCACGTCGCCCAGCTCTTCGCGGGCCGCGATGTGAGCGAGTGTGCCGCCGATCATGCCGGCGCCGATCAAGGCGATTTTCGCGCGAGCCATGCTGGTCTCCGAGTTGGGGTCTGGACGGTTTGCCAAGGTGAGAATGGTGCGCTGCGGTCTAGCCTTGCCGTGCGTCCGCCGCAAGCGCGGTTGCACATGACGCATGGACGCAAGCCCTCCGGCTCGCTATCACGCCGCCCGCGCGACTGGACTCCGCGCGATGGATGCCTTCCCGTGGACAAGTTCAGTCTCGCCCCCGCCTTCGCGGCGACCTCACACCCCGTGGCCGACATGACCCTGTGCGCCGCCCGGCTGCAGGACGACGCCCGCTGGCCATGGATCGTGCTGATCCCGCGCCGGATGGGCGCCCGCGAACTCGAGCATCTGTCCCCCGCCAACCGCGCTCAGCTGATGGATGAGATCGTCCTCGCCGGCGCCGCCGTGCGCGCCATCGGCGCGGCGCTCGGCCGCCCGATCGACAAGCTGAATGTCGGCCAGCTCGGCAACATCACGCCGCAGCTGCATGTGCACGTGATCGGCCGCCGTCCGGACGACGCCGCCTGGCCCGGCCCGGTATGGGGCGTGGGCGAAGCCGCGCCCTATGCGCCCGACGCCCTCGCCGCCGCGATCAGCGCCGCCGACGCGCCGCTGCGCCAGCTGAAGAGCGCGTCCTAGCCCGCCTGCAGCGCGAAGGCCGCGATCCGCTCGGCTTCGCGCAGGTGCAGCCGCTCGGTCATCTTGCCGTCCACCGCCAGCACGCCCGCCTTCGGCTCGGCCTCGAACGCCGCGATCACCGCACGGGCCCAGGCGATCCGCTCGGACGAGGGCGAGAACAGGCGGTTGGCGGCATCGATCTGCGACGGGTGGATGAGGCTCTTGCCGTCGAACCCCATGTCGGCGGCGTGGCGGCACTGGCTCTCCAGACCGGCGGCGTCCTCCAGATCGATGAACGGGCCGTCGAGCGGCGCCAGGTTGAAGGCGCGCGCAGCGATCACGGTCTGGCTCAGGGCGCTATTCAGGGCCTCGCGCCCGGTGGTCAGGCGGCAGCGCATCTGAGCCGCCAGGTCGTTGGTCCCGACCAGCAGGGCGCCGAGCGCCGCGATCTTGGCCGTCGAGGCGATATCGGCCACGCGCAGCACCGCCTCGCAGCTTTCGATCATGGCCCAGATCTCGATGTCCTCGCCGATCGCACGGCTGACCGCCACCACCTGTTCGGGAGTGGACACCTTGGGCAAGACGACCACGTCCGGACCCGCCGCCACCGCCGCCTTCAAATCCGCCGCGCCCCACGGGGTGTCGGTGGCGTTGACCCGCAGGGCCACGGTCTTGCCGGGGAAACCCTGACGGATGGCGGCCACGGCGGCCTCGCGCGCGGCGGCCTTGGCCTCGGGCGCGAGGGAGTCCTCCAGATCGACGATCACGGCGTCGCAGGGCAGGGTGCGCGCCTTGTCCAGCGCCCGGGCGTTGGCGGCCGGGACGTAAAGCAGGCTGCGGCGAAGGGACAGCTTGGTCATGACGCGCCAATAGGGGTTAAGTAGGGCCATGACCATGCGTTTTGACGAAGGCGCCCGCAATGTGCTGGGCGGCGAATTGGCTCCATGCTCCAACGCCCCGATCACGGGCTTCTTCCGCAACGGCTGTTGCGAGACCGGGCCGGACGACACCGGGCTGCATACCGTCTGCGCGGTGATGAGCGCCGAGTTCCTGGCCTGGTCCAAGGCGGCGGGCAACGACCTGTCCACGCCTCAGCCGCAGTACGGCTTCCCGGGCCTCAAGCCCGGCGACCGCTGGTGCCTGTGCGCGCCGCGCTGGAAAGAGGCGCTGGACGCCGGCATGGCCCCGGACCTGGTTTTGGAATCCACCCACGAGGAGACCCTGGCGATCGTGACGCTGGGGGTGCTGAAGGACTACGCCTTCGGTGACTAGAGCCGGTAGAGCCGCTCCAGGCGGTAGACCGAGCCCTCGCGGCCAAGGCTGCTGGAATAGAGGCCAAAGCTCGACACGGTGAAGGGCGGCGACTGCAGCAGGTTGTTGTCCTGGATCCAGCCGCCCACCGCGCGCGGGTCGGGGCGGCTGAGGTAGGCCAAGGTGACGTGGGGCTTGTAGACCCGGCTCTCGCCCTTCAGCCCGACGCGGCGCGCCGCGCTCTCGCAGCGCCCGGCCAGGATGTTCAGCGCCGGGTTGTCCGCCACCCCGGCCCAGACCGCGTGGATCGCCTCGCCCTCGCCGAAAGCGCCGGAGCCCTGCAGCACCAGATCGAGCGGGGCGCCTTTCAGCGGCGACAGGGCGTCGTCGAGGTCCTCGGCCTTGGACTCGGTCACTTCGCCGAAGAAGCGCAGGGTGATGTGCAAGGCTTCCAGCGGCCGCCAGCGAGCGCCGGGCAGGCCCAGTTGGCGGCGGGCCAGGCCTTCGCCGATGTCGGGCGGCACATGCAGGGCGGCGAAGAGGCGAACCACTAAGCCACGCCGGCGCCGGCGGCGATCAGCCGCTTGCAGCGCAGCCACATCTCGATCCGCGCCACCGCGATCTGGCCGACGGCGAACAGCAGCAGGGCATCGGTTGCGACCAGCAGCTGGTTACCCTTTTGCGGATGTTCCTCCAGCCAGAAACGCAGGCCGAAGCGGATGGCGAACACCGCCACGATCAGGACCACGGCGGCGGGCGAGGCCTGGGCGGTGAGGACGCCGGTGTCGGGGTCATGGCTGATGCGGGTCAGCTTGCCGCGCTGCCAGCCGACGGCGCAGCCGAGCAGGGCGGCCAGGGCGATGCTGGCGATGGCGCCCAGGTCGGTGGGCGGAGCCTGGGCGATGGTCATCACCGCCGCCGCCAGCAGCAGCACCGGGATCACCCACAGGCGATCGACCTTGAGCGTGCGGCCACGGATGCTGCGGCGCAGGACCAGGGCGAGGACGAAGACGGTGATCAGATAGGGAAGATAATGTTGCGGCATATGTTCCCCCTACTCAGGACGCTGTCAGCGGCGCGATTTTAGCGCCGCCGCGACGGCCGGCGCCAGCCGCTTGGCGAGGATGCGCACGCCCTGGGCATTGGGATGGATACCATCGCCCTGGCTCAGCGCCCGGTCGCCCAGAACCCCGGCCAGAAGGTCGGGAAAATAGGGGATGCCCGCCGACCGGGCCGCATCGGGGAACACCGCGTCGAAATCGTGGGCGTAACCGGCGCCGATCGCCGGCGGCGCCTTCAGCCCGGCCATCATCGCTGGAATGCGCCGCGCCTTGAGCCGGGCCAGGATGGCGTCGAGGTTGCGGCGGGTGGTCTTGGGATCGACGCCCTGCAGTAGGTCGTTGGCCCCCAGAAACACCAGGCAAACGGTGCTGTCCGCCTTCACGCTGAAGTCGGTGCGAGCCAGGCCGTCTGCTGTGGTGTCGCCCGAGACCCCCGCCGCGCGAACCGTCACCTTGAGGCCCAGGCGTGTCAGTTCGAGCTGAAGTTGCGCCGGCAGCGCCTGCGCCGCCGGCAGGCCAAGGCCGGCGGTGATGGAGTCGCCGAGCATGGTCAGGATGACAGGCTTGCCCTGGGCTGAGGCGCCCGGCGCCGCCGCGAAGACGGCCATGCCGGTGAGAAGGGTGCGTCGAAGGATCGCCAAGGGCATCAGGGCTTTTGCAATGCATCTGGAAGACAGGCCCCCTATGTAGGGCCAGACGCCCCGCCTCAACAGAGCTACCCGCGCAAAGGTTTGGATGCAGCAGCCCGCCACTGACGCCCTCCCGCTCGTTCTCGAAGGCGTCGGCCTGACCCTGCCGTCGGCCGCCGGGCCGGTGGAAATCCTGCGCGGGGTCGACATGACCGTGGCGGCGGGCGAACGGGTGGCGGTGATCGGACCGTCCGGTTCGGGCAAGTCGTCGCTGATCGCGGTGGCGGCCGGGCTGGAGCGGCCGAGCTTCGGGACTGTGCGCCTGTTCGGCCAGGACCTGGCCAAGCTCAATGAGGACGGCCGGGCGCGCCTGCGCCGCTCGCGGGTCTCCTTGGTGTTCCAGGCCTTCCATCTGTTGCCCAATATGACGGCGGAGGAGAACGTCGCCGCTCCCTTAGAAATTGCTGGCGAAGCCGGTGCGGGCTTGATCGCCCGCCAATGGCTCGACCGTGTCGGGCTGTCGGCGCGCGGCCATCACTATCCGCATCAGTTGTCCGGCGGTGAGCAGCAGCGCGTCGCCCTGGCCCGGGCCCTGGCCGCGCGGCCTGCCTTGCTGTTCGCCGATGAACCGACCGGCAACCTCGACGGGGTCAACGCCGCCGCCGTGGCCGACCTGATGTTCGACCTGATCAAGGAAACCGGCGCGGCCCTGGTGATGGTCACCCACGATCCGGTGCTGGCCGCCCGCGCCGACCGTCAGGTGCGCATGGCCGAGGGGCGCGCCGTTTGAAACTGCCCCTGTCGCTGCGTTTCACCGGACGGGAATTGCGCGCGGGCGTGCGGGGGTTCCGCATCTTCCTGGCCTGCCTGGCCCTGGGCGTGGCCGCCATCGCCGCGGCCAGCTCGACCGCCGAGGCTTTTCGACGGGGCCTGGCGTCCGAGGCGCGCACCATCCTCGGCGGCGACGTGGCGGCTGGGGCCCAGCGGCGTTTCACCGACCAGGAGAAGGCTGCGTTCGAGGCCAGGGGCAGGGTTTCTTACGCCCTGGCCACCCGGGCGATGGCGCAGGGGCCGGGCGGGGCCCGCCGCCTAGTCGAATTGCGCGGAGTCGATAGTCTCTACCCCCTGGCCGGGACGGTGAACGTGCAGGACGTGGGTGGTCATCCCCTGACCCTCGCCGCCGCCTTCGCGCCTAAGGGCGGCGTGCCCGGCGCGGCGGTGGAGAAGGCTCTGCTCGACCGCCTTGGGGTGTCCCTCGGACAGACCTTTCTCGTGGGCAACCAGCGGCTGGTAGCTAATGCCGTACTCGCCGCCGAACCCGACCGCATGAGCCGGGGCTTTCAGCTCGGCCCACGCGTCCTGACCCGGCTGGCCACGGTGGAGGGCGGCGGGTTCATCAGCGGCGGCATCCTCGGCGGCGGCACCCTGTTCAACCAGACCGCGCGCATCGCCATTCCCACGAGCGCCGATCCCAAGCAGGTGCGCGCATCCCTTTCCGCCGCCTTCCCCCGCGCCGGCCTGCGCATGCGCGACCGCTACGACGCCGCGCCCGGCATCCGCCGCCTGATCGACCGGCTGGAGTATTTCCTCGGTTTCATCGGCTTGGCGTCGCTGGTGGCCGGGGGGCTCGGGGTATCGGGCGCGGTCAACGCCTATCTGGAGACCAAGAAGCCCTCGATCGCGGTGCTGAAGGCGGTCGGCGCCGACGGAGTCCTGATCCGCAACCTCTATCTGGTCCAGATCGCGGTGCTGGCGGCCCTCGGCATCGCCATCGGCGTGGCCATCGGCGCGGCCTCGCCATTTCTGATCGCGGCCCTCGCCGCCAATAGCCTGCCGGTCCCGGCCCTGTTCGCCGTCTATCCCGAGCCTCTGCTGCGCGCGGCGGCGTTCGGCGCCCTGTCGGCGGGCGCGTTCTGCCTGGCGCCGTTGGCGCGAGCCCGCTCCACACCGCCGGCCGCCCTGTTCCGACACAACCTCGGCGGCCGGCTGAGCCTTGGGCCTGAACTGGTTGGCGCGGTGCTGTGCGCCATCGGCCTGGCCGCCGTGGCCATTCTGACCGCCCCTTCGCGGACCATGGCCGTGTGGATGATCGGCGGGGTCGCGGTGGCCTTCGTCGTGCTGTGGCTGCTCGGCATGGGCGGGGCCTTGCTCGCCGGCAAGGCGCGCAGACTAGCCACGGGCCCCGCCCGCCTGGGCCTCGCCAACCTCGCCGGACCGGGATCGGCCGCGCGCACCGCCGCGCCCGCCGTGGGGCTCGGTGTCGCCCTGCTGGCGTCGGTGGTCCTGATCCAGTCAGCCCTGCTGGCCCAGGTCGGCGAGATCGCGCCGCGCACTGCGCCGTCGCTGGTGTTCACCGAGATCCCCGCCGAGGACGCCGCCCGCTTCGACGCCGAGGTCGGCGCGGCGCTCGGTCGCCTTACCGATGAAAGTTATCTGCGGATGCCGATGTTCACCGGCCGGATCAGCGCCATCCACGGCCGGGCCGTGCAGCGCGACCGCATCGACCCGTCGCAGCGCTGGGCCTTCGACAACGACATCCAGATGAGCGCGGCGGGGGCGCCGCCCAAGGGCACGGACGTCACCGGCGGCGCCTGGTGGGCCGCGGACTATGCCGGGGCGCCGCTGGTGGCGCTGGGCGAAGACATCGCCAACGCCGGCAAGCTCAAGCTCGGCGACGAGATTACCGTCACGGCTCTCGGCCAGGACATCGAAGCCCATGTGGCGGCGATCCGCCGCGTCGACGTCGGCGGCTTCGGCCCCGGCTTCCAGGTGATCCTGAACGCCCATGCCCTGGACGGCGCGGTGCTGCGGCAGGTGGCCATAGCCAAAACCGACATGGCCGGCGAGGAGCGGGTGCTGCGCCGCCTCGGCTCGAGCTTCCCCGAGGTCAATGTCATCAGCGTACGCGAGCAGCTGGAATCGGCCACCGCCCTGTTCGACCGCCTGGCCCTGGCGGTGCGCGCGGCGGCGGGGGTCGCGGCCCTGGCCGGGGTGCTGGTGCTGGCCGGAGCCATCGCCGCCGGCGCGCGGGCGCGGGCGCGCGAAGCCGCGTTGCTGAAGGTTTTGGGCGCATCGCGCGGCCAGGTGCTGGCGGCTTACGCCATCGAATACGGCGCGGTCGGGCTGATCGCCGGGACGGCCGGGGTCGGCCTCGGCGCGCTCGCCGCCTGGCCCATCGTGGTCAAGGTGTTCGAGGCCCACTGGAGCGTCCACTGGGCGGGCGTGTTCGCCCTGGTCGGCGGCGCGGTTCTGCTGGCCGGTCTCGGCGGGACACTGGCGGCGCTGCAGGCCCTATCCAGACGTCCCGCCCCGGTGCTGAGAGCCGACTAGGCGTCGATCTTTTCCGGCATGCCCAGGTGTTGCAGGAAGTCGGGCTTGCCCACCGCCACGCCCTGCGCCCGCAGGATCGCGTAGGCGGCGGTGACGTGGAAGAAGAAGTTGGGCAAAGCAAAGCCGGTCAGATAGGCGGCGCCCTTGAAGCGGTAGCCCATGCCGTTGGGGAACTTCAGCACCACCTCGCGGCCCCCCGCCTCGGCCAGGGCCGCGCTGTGCACGCCCTCGATGAAGGCGATAGTCTTCTGGCAGCGTTCCTTCAGCTCGGCGAAGTTGGCCTCGGTGTCGGGCATCGACGGCGCATCGATCCCGGCAAGCCGGGCGATGGCGTTCTTGGCGGTGTCCGACGCCATTTGGATTTGGGCGGGCAAGGGCTTCATGTCCGGCGCCAGGCGCGCCTCCATCAGCATTGCCTCGCTCTTGCCCTCGGCCAAGGCCTTGTCGAGCCAGGCCTGGATGCTGGTCATGGCGCGCACGAACACCGGCGCCGACGCGTCATAGATGGTGAAGCTCATGTGGTTGTCCCTCCCCGGACGATCCACCCTAGCGCTTGTCGCGGGAAGAAAACACGCTGGCGGCGTAGCTGGGGATCACGGCGTAGCGCTTGAGGTGTTCGTTGGCGGCCAGGGCCAGCCAGCCGGAGCGGTTGCCGTTCGCCACCGCGTCGATGCGGCGGACCAGACCCTCTGGCAGGGTGACGTTGAGGCGCATGTAGGTCGGCTTGGTGTCGGGCGCGTCGACCTCCACCAGGAATACATAGCTGAGCACGTCCTGCGGAAGTTCGACCGCCTCGGCCGGTTTGGGCAGGGGGATGATCTGGCCGTCGTCGGCCATGGCCTCCATGTGCCGCATTAGTGTCTTGCGCGCCTGCTGCGCGGCGGTCAAAGGATCGTCCCCGTGGCTGACGCAGCCGGGGAAGTCGGGAAACCAGATGCCGAACCCGCCGGCGTCGGCCTGTTCCATGACGGCGGCGTATTTCACGGTCATGACGGCGCTCCAGGAATGGTATGTATGCTATACACACTCAATCTTGACGACTCAACACACTAATGCACATTGAATGCGCATTGCCTCGAATCTTTTGACGTTTTTGGCGGCTTTTCGAGGCGGATCGAGGTTGCAGGCGGTTGCCGCCCCCCATGACGCTCTCTATAAGCCAGCCTCAGCCATCACACTGAGGTGATCGGCCGTCCGCTCTCTTGGCCGGCCCCTCGCCCCGCACCGCATCCGCGACGGGTCCAGATGAACATTCACGAGTACCAAGCCAAAGCCGTCCTCAAAGAGTACGGCGTCCCTGTTCCGCGCGGCGGTGCAGCCTTCTCGGTCGAGGACGCCGTCAGGGCGGCCTCCGAACTGGGCGGCCCGGTGTGGGTGGTGAAAGCCCAGATCCACGCCGGCGGCCGCGGCAAGGGCGGCGGGGTCAAGGTGGTCAAGAGCCTGGACGACGTGCGCAAGGAAGCCGAGCGCATGCTGGGCATGACCCTGGTCACCCACCAGACCGGCCCCAAGGGCCGCGTCGTGAACCGTCTCTATGTCGAAGAAGGCGCGGCCATCGCCCGCGAACTTTACCTGTCCCTGCTGGTCGATCGCTCGACCTCACGCGTCTCGGTGGTCGCCTCCACCGAAGGCGGCATGGACATCGAAGAGGTCGCCGCCCACACCCCCGAGAAGATCGTCAGCTTCTCGATCGACCCGGCCACCGGCGTCTTCCCGCACCACGGCCGCAGCCTGGTCAAGACGCTGAAGCTGGAAGGCCCCGCCGCCAAGCAGGCCCTGCCGCTCCTCAAGGCGCTCTACAAAGCCTTCGTCGAGAAGGACATGGACATGCTGGAGATCAACCCGCTGATCGTCACCGGCGACGGCGACCTGCGCGTCCTGGACGCCAAGGTCTCGTTCGACTCCAACGCGCTCTATCGCCACGAAGACATCAAGGCCCTGCGCGACATCGCCGAGGAAGACGAGAAGGAAATCGAGGCTTCCAACTACGACCTCAGCTACATCGCGCTGGACGGCGAGATCGGCTGCATGGTCAACGGCGCGGGCCTGGCCATGGCGACCATGGACATCATCAAGCTGTATGGCTCCGAGCCCGCCAACTTCCTCGACGTCGGCGGCGGCGCCTCCAAGGAGAAGGTCACCGCGGCCTTCAAGATCATCACCTCCGATCCCAACGTGAAGGGCATCCTGGTCAACATCTTCGGCGGCATCATGCGCTGCGACATCATTGCCGAGGGCGTGATCGCCGCGGTCAAGGAAGTGGGCCTGAAGGTCCCTCTGGTGGTGCGCCTGGAAGGCACCAACGTCGAACAAGGCAAGGCCATCATCCGCGACTCCGGCCTGAACGTCATCGCCGCCAACGATTTGTCCGACGCGGCCGAAAAGGTCGTCGCGGCTGTGAAGGGGGCTGCGTAAGTCCATGTCGATCCTGATCAACAAGAACACCAAGGTCATCTGCCAGGGCTTCACCGGCGCCCAGGGCACCTTCCACTCCGAACAGGCGATCGCCTACGGCACCAAGATGGTCGGCGGCGTGACGCCCGGCAAAGGCGGCATGACCCACCTCGGCCTGCCCGTCTGGGACACCGTCGGCGAAGCGCGCGAAGCCACCGGGGCCGACGCCTCGGTGATCTATGTGCCGCCGCCGTTCGCCGCTGATTCGATCCTGGAGGCGATCGACGCCGAAATCCCGCTGATCGTCTGCATCACCGAGGGCATTCCGGTCGAAGACATGATCAAGGTGAAGCGTTCGCTGGCAGGATCGAAGTCCCGCCTGATCGGACCCAATTGCCCCGGGCTGATGACGCCCGGCGAGTGCAAGATCGGCATCATGCCGGGAAACATCTTCAAGAAGGGCTCCGTGGGCGTTGTTTCGCGCTCGGGCACCCTTACCTATGAAGCCGTGTTCCAGACCTCCAATGTGGGCCTCGGTCAGACCTCGGCCGTCGGCATCGGCGGGGACCCCGTCAAAGGCACCGAGTTCATCGATGTCCTGGAGATGTTCCTGGCCGATCCCGAGACTCTTTCGATCATCATGATCGGCGAAATCGGCGGCTCCGCCGAAGAGGATGCGGCTGATTTCATTAAGCATTCCAAGGTAAAGAAGCCGATGGTCGGCTTCATCGCCGGCCGCACGGCGCCTCCGGGCCGCCGCATGGGTCACGCCGGGGCGATCATCTCGGGCGGCAAGGGCGGCGCGGAAGACAAGATCGCGGCGATGGAATCGGCGGGCATTCGGGTTTCGCCTTCTCCGGCGTCGCTCGGCCAGACGCTGATGGAAGTGCTGAAGGGCTGAGGCCCTTCCGCTGGTGTTGAATAAGAAGACGGCCCGCCGCTAGGGGGCGGACCGCCTAAGGATCGAAGATCATGGCGGACGATTCCGGCAGGCTGAACCAGGTTCTCACCGAGACCTCCTTCCTCTACGGCGGCAACGCCGGTTTCGTGGAAGAGCTCTACGCCAAGTGGGCGAGCGACCCGGGTTCGGTCGAAGGCTCCTGGCAAGCGTTCTTCTCGAGCCTGCAAGAGCCCGCCGCCGAGGTGAAAGCCGCCTTCGCCGAGCCGGCGTGGACCGCCCGTCAGACGCCGCTGGCCCGCCCCGACTGGCTGTCGGCTCTGGACGGCATGTGGCCGGCCGTCGAAGCCAAGCTCGGCAAGGCGATCGCCGCCAAGACCCCCGACGCCGCGCTCGAAGTGGTGCGCAAGGCGACCCTGGATTCGCTGCGCGCGATCATGATGATCCGCGCCTACCGCATGCGCGGCCACCTGGCGGCCAACCTCGACCCCTTGGGCATCGCCGACCTGCCGGACACCTCCGAGCTCGATCCGGCCGCCTACGGCTTCGCGCCTGAAGACTACGACCGCCCGATCTTCCTCGACTTCGTCCTGGGGCTGGAAAGCTCCACGGTCAACGAAATCCTGGCCATCCTGCGCCGCACCTACTGCGGCACCTTCGGCGTGCAGTACATGCACATCTCCGATCCCACCGAGAAGGCGTGGCTGCAGCAGCGCATCGAGGGCAAGGACAAGGAGATCGCCTTCACCTCCGAGGGTAAGGTCGCCATCCTCAAGAAGCTGGTCGAGGCCGAAACCTTCGAGCGCTTCCTTCACAAGCGTTTCCCCGGCACCAAGCGCTTCGGCCTGGACGGCGGCGAGGCCATGGTCCCGGCGCTGGAACAGATCATCAAGCGCGGCGGATCGCTCGGCGTGCGCGACATCGTCCTGGGCATGCCGCACCGTGGCCGTCTGAACGTGCTCGCCGCCGTGATGGGCAAGCCCTACCAGGTCATCTTCCACGAGTTCCAGGGCGGCTCGTCGCTGCCATCGGATATCGAGGGTTCGGGCGACGTGAAGTACCATCTGGGCGCCAGCTCGGACCGCACCTTCGACGGCAACAACGTCCACCTGTCGCTGACCGCCAACCCCTCGCACCTGGAAATCGTCAACCCGGTGGTGATCGGCAAGGCCCGCGCCAAGCAGGCGTTCCTGCTGCGAGAGTCCCCCGACGCGGGCCGCGGCCATGTGCTGCCGCTGCTGCTGCACGGCGACGCCGCCTTCGCCGGCCAGGGCGTGATCGCCGAATGCTTCGCCCTGATGGGCCTGAAGGGCTACCGCACCGGCGGCACCATCCATTTCATCGTCAACAACCAGATCGGCTTCACGACGAGCCCGCGCTACTCGCGCTCCTCGCCCTATCCGTCAGACTCGGCGCTGATGGTCGAAGCCCCCATTTTCCACGTCAACGGCGACGACCCCGAATCGGTCACCTTCGCCGCCAAGGTGGCCATCGAGTTCCGGCAGCAGTTCGCCAAGGACGTGGTCATCGACATGTTCTGCTACCGCCGGTTCGGCCACAACGAAGGGGACGACCCGACGTTCACTCAGCCCCTGATGTACCAGAAGGTGCGCGAGCAGCCGTCGACCCGCGAGATCTACGCCGGGCGTCTGGTCGGCGAGGGCGTGCTGACCCAGGAAGCCTCCGACACCCTAGTCACCGAATTCGAAGCCTTCCTCGACCAGCAGTTCGACGCCGCCAAGGGCTACAAGGCCAATAAGGCCGACTGGCTGGACGGCAAGTGGTCGCACATCGGCCTGCCCGACGTGGAAGAGCGCGACGCCACCGCCGTGCCCGGCCAGCGGCTGAAGGACATCGGCCTCAAGCTGACCACCGTTCCGGACCACGTGAACGTGCACAAGACCCTGCACCGGGTCATGGAAGCCCGCCGCGCGATGATCGTTTCGGGCGAGGGCATCGACTGGTCAACCGCCGAGAGCCTGGCCTTCGGCACTCTGCTGGACGAGGGCTTCCCGGTGCGCCTGTCGGGCCAGGATTCCAACCGCGGCACCTTCAGCCAGCGTCACGCCGACGTGGTCGATCAGGTCACCGAGGAGCGCTACACCCCGCTCAATAACATCCGCCCCGGCCAAGCCCACTTCGAGGGCATCGACTCGGCCCTGTCGGAAGAGGCGGTGCTCGGCTTCGAGTACGGATACTCCCTGGCGGATCCCAACAGCCTGGTGATGTGGGAAGCCCAGTTCGGCGACTTCGCCAACGGCGCCCAGGTGGTGTTCGACCAGTTCATCTCGTCGGGCGAACGCAAATGGCTGCGCATGTCGGGCCTCGTGCAACTGCTGCCGCACGGCTACGAGGGCCAGGGTCCGGAGCACTCTTCCGCGCGCCTCGAACGCTACCTGCAGGCCTGCGCCGAAGACAACCTGCAGATCGCCAACTGCTCGACCCCGGCCAACTACTTCCACATCCTGCGCCGCCAGCTGCACCGTCCGTTCCGCAAGCCGCTGGTGCTGATGACGCCCAAGTCCCTGCTGCGCCACAAGAAGGCGGTTTCCAGCCTGTCGGAGATGGCCGAGGGTTCCGCTTTCCACCGCGTGCTGTGGGACGACGCCCAGAACGGCAACGGCCTGACCAGCGTCACCCTGAAGCCGGACGATCAGATCCGCCGGGTCATCGTCTGTTCGGGCAAGGTCTATTACGACCTGCTGGACGACCGCGAGAAGAAGGGCGTCGACGACGTCTACATCCTGCGCCTGGAACAGTTCTATCCGTGGCCGATGAAGTCGATCACGACGGAGCTCAGCCGCTTCAAGAACGCCGAGCTGGTCTGGTGCCAGGAAGAGCCGAAGAACATGGGCGGCTGGTCGTTCGCCGATCCGTGGATCGAGCTGACCCTGGCCAAGATGAAGATCAAGGCCAAACGCGCCCGCTATGTCGGCCGTCCCGCCTCGGCGTCCACCGCCGCCGGCCTGATGACCCGCCACCTCAAAGAACTCGAAACCTTCCTCGGCGAGGCCTTCGCCCAGGGTTGACGCCCGGACGCAGCCCGACCCAAACCAGAACAAAGTACGCCGGAGCTATCCCATGACCGACATCCTGACGCCGACGCTGGGCGAGTCCGTGGCGGAAGCCACCGTGGCCCGCTGGACCAAGAAGCCCGGCGACGCGGTCAAGAAGGACGAGGTCCTGGTCGAGCTGGAGACCGACAAGGTCTCGCTTGAGGTCTCCGCCCCCGCCGACGGCGTGCTGCAGGACATCGCCGCCGCCGAAGGCGCCACGGTCATCCCCGGCCAGGTGCTGGGCGTTGTGTCCGCCGGCGGCGCCGGCGCGGCGCCCGCCAAGCCTGCCGCCGCCGCCGCTGCTCCGGCCGCCGCCGCGCCCGCGCCCAAAGCGGAAGCGCCCAAGGCCGCCCCGGCGCCCCCCGCCGCAGCTCCGACCCAGCCGCTGGCCCCCTCGGTGCAGCGCATCGCCACGGAAACCGGCCTGGACACCTCCAAGGTCACCGGCACCGGCAAGGACGGCCGCATCACCAAGGGCGACGCCCTGGCCGCGCTGGAAGAACGCTCCGCCCCCGCTCCGGCCGCCCCGGTGGCCGCCGGCCCGCGCCCGGTGCATGAGCGCGAAGAACGGGTGAAGATGACCCGCCTGCGCCAGACGGTGGCCCGCCGCCTGAAGGAAGCGCAGAACACCGCCGCCATGCTGACCACCTTCAACGAGGTCGACATGACCGCGGTGATGGCCCTGCGCAACGCCTACAAGGATCAGTTCGAGAAGAAGCACGGCGTGAAGCTGGGCTTCATGGGCTTCTTCGTGAAGGCGACCATCGCCGCCCTGAAGGACGTGCCCGCGATCAACGCCGAAATCGACGGCGACACCCTGGTCTACAAGAACCACTACGACATCGGCGTGGCGGTCGGCACCGAGAAGGGCCTCGTGGTCCCGGTGGTGCGCGACGCCGACCAGATGAACATCGCCGAAGTCGAGAAGGCGATCACCGCCTACGGCAAGAAGGCCCGTGACGGCCAGCTGGCCATCGAGGACCTGCAGGGCGGCACCTTCACCATCTCCAACGGCGGGGTCTACGGCTCGCTGATGTCGACGCCGATCCTCAATGCCCCGCAGTCGGGCATCCTCGGCATGCACGCGATCAAGGACCGCCCCATGGCGGTCAATGGCCAGGTGGTGATCCGGCCGATGATGTACCTGGCGGTCAGCTACGACCACCGCATCGTCGACGGCAAGGAAGCGGTGACCTTCCTGGTGCGCATCAAGGAAGCCCTGGAAGATCCGCAACGCCTGCTGCTGGAAGTCTGATCGGCATGGCGGCCGACGCGGAAATGGTCGTCGTCGCGTCGCCGGACTCAGCATCCGAAGCGGACGCCTGCGTCGCCGGCCTGCTGGGCGGCGGCTTCCATCCGATCTCGGGCTATCAGGCGGGCGGCGGGGCGCTGGGGCGCCCTAACGCCTATCCGATCCTGGTGCCCAAGCGCGAGCTGGCCCAGGCGCGGGCCTATCTGCTGGCCAAGCAGCTCGGCGTTCCGGCCAAGGATCAGTACGAGCCGCCGGTACCCACCAGCGAACAGTTCCGCCGGGTCGGCACGGCCATCCTGATCATGATCGTCTTCATCGCCGTGGCCACCCTACTACTGGTCGTGGTTGAGAAATTCATGGGGCAACCCGTCCGTCTGCCCTAGGGCTCAAGCTCGCAAGAACCCGCCCTCCTCCAGAGGGCAAGTCAGCATCCTATCGAGGTCCCACATGGCCCAGTACGACGTGATCATCATCGGTGGCGGCCCCGGCGGCTATAACGCGGCCATCCGCGCCGGCCAGCTGGGCCTCAAGGTCGCCCTGGTCGAAGGCCGCGCGACCCTGGGCGGCACCTGCCTCAACGTCGGCTGTATCCCTTCGAAGGCCCTGCTGCACGCCTCCGAGCTCTACGAGATGGCGTCCAAGGACTTCGCCTCGCTCGGCATCGACGTGTCGCCCAAGCTGAACCTGCCGCAGATGATGGCGCAGAAGTCGGAAAGCGTGACCGCCCTGACCAAGGGCATCGAGTTCCTGATGAAGAAGAACAAGGTCGAGTGGCTGAAGGGCTGGGGCAAGATCGCCGGCCCCGGCAAGGTCTCGGTCAAGGCCGCCGACGGAACCGAAACCGTCCATGACGCCAAGGACATCGTCATCGCCACCGGCTCGGAGCCCTCGGGCCTGCCCGGCGTGACCGTCGACAACAAGCGCATCGTCGATTCCACCGGCGCCCTGGCCATTCCCGAAGTGCCCAAGCACCTGATCGTCATCGGCGCCGGCGTCATCGGCCTGGAGCTGGGTTCGGTGTGGCGCCGCCTGGGGGCCAAGGTCACCGTGGTCGAATATCTGGACCGGATCACCCCCGGCATGGACACCGAGACCGCGACCGCCTTCCAAAAGGCCCTGACCAAGCAGGGCATGGAATTCAGGCTGGGGGCCAAGGTCACCGGGGCCAAGACCAGCAAGACCGGCGTCGACCTGACCTATGGGCCGGTCGCCGGCGGCGCCGCCGAGACGATCAGCGCCGACTATGTCCTGCTCGCCATCGGCCGTCGTCCGTACACGGAGGGTCTCGGCCTGGAGAGCGTGGGCGTGGTCCCCGACAAGCGCGGCGTGATCGCCAACGACCACTTCAAGACCTCGGCCAAGGGCGTCTGGGTGATCGGCGACGTGACCTCGGGCCCGATGCTGGCGCACAAGGCCGAGGACGAGGCGGTGGCCTGTATCGAACTGATCGCCGGCAAGGCCGGGCATGTGAACTACGACATCATCCCGGGCGTGATCTACACCTTCCCCGAGGTGGCCACGGTCGGCAAGACCGAGGAGGAGCTTAAGGCCGCGGGCGTCGCCTACAAGGTCGGCAAGTTCCCGTTCCTGGCCAACAGCCGGGCCAAGGTCAACCATGAGGCCGAGGGCTTCGTGAAAATCCTGGCCGACGCCAAGACCGACCGCATCCTGGGCGCCCACCTGATCGGGCCCTCGGTGTCGGAGATGATCGCCGAATACGCCGTAGCCATGGAGTTCTCGGCCTCGTCCGAGGACGTCGCCCGCACCTGCCACCCGCACCCGACCCGCTCTGAAGCCCTGCGCCAGGCGGCGATGGGCGTCGAGGGCTGGACCATGCAGGCCTGATGGCCGGCGCCGGAGACGACGACTTCATCTTCGACGAAGCCTCCGGCGAATGGGTCAGCAGCGGTGCGCTCAAGCAGCCAAGCGGTAGCGCACAAGAGATCCAAGTGCGGGATTCGGTCGGCAACATCCTGGCCGACGGCGACAGCGTGACCCTGGTCAAGGACCTCAAGGTCAAGGGCGCCGGCCAGACCCTGAAGCGCGGCACGGTGATCCGCTCGATTAAACTGACCGGCGACGAGCAGGAGATCGACTGCCGCTACGAGGGCATCAAGGGCCTGGTGCTGCGCGCGGAGTTCGTGCGCAAGAGCTAAGCCCGCGGATGATTTGGTCGCGTCGCGTTCTTTGACGGGCCGCGCCGAGCCAGCTAACCCTTTCGACAGGTGGCTAAGGGCGAAAATGTTCAAGCGGGCGGTTGCAGGTATCTTGTTTTCCGCTTTGGCGGTGGCCGCGTCCCCCGCCTCGGCTCAATGCAGTTTGGCCAAACTTCTCGAGATTCCGGTCACCTTGGTCGACGGTCGCCCCATGACCACGATCAAGGTCAACGGCCAGGACGCCAAGTTTTTCGTCAACAACAGCGTCTTTTTCAACATGGTCCATGCGAATGCCGCCAAGCGGCTGCAGATGGCACCCGTGGACAAGTTCGGGCGCATCGAAGTTGTCGATGCTAGCCGACCAAACGCCAACGTCGGTGTCACCAGAGCGAAAACGCTGACCGCTCCAGGGCTCGACCTAAAGGACGTCGACTTTCTCACTGATGACGGCGGACGCGACTCTCAGGTCGACGGCTCACTCGGTCAGAACCTGTTGGATATCGGTGACATTGAGTTTGATTTGCGCGGCGGAGTGGTTCGCCTCCTCAGAGCCACCGCTTGCGGGCAGACTCCACTGGCGTACTGGGAGGAGGCTAAAAAAGGCTACTCAGCCATGTCTGCCAGCAGCAAAAACGACGACCATTTCACGATCGCCAAGGCGACGATCAACGGCCAGCCGGTGAATGTCTTGTTGGCGAGCGGCGCCTCTTATTCTTTCCTGACCGAAGCGGGAGCCAAACGCCTGCACCTGACGCCACCCGCTTCGGCGCTTCGGCGCACCGGCGACCGCGTCTGGGCACCCATCGCCACCATCAAATTGGGCGATGAAGAAATACACAACACCCAACTCCCGATCGCGAAGTTCGATTTGCACGAAGCTGCTGAGCAATACGACATGCTGCTTGGCGTGGATTTTCTGCTCTCACACCATGTCTATTTCGCGAAAGAGCAGAACCAGATCTATTTCACCTACAGCGGCGGCGCGGTGTTCGCTCCTGCCCCCAAAGCCCCCTGACGCATCAAGCCCGCGGATGCGCCTTGGCGTAGACCGCCAGCAGGCCCGCCGCGTCCACCGCCGTGTAGCGCTGGGTCGTCGACAGCGAGGCGTGGCCGAGCAGTTCCTGGATCGAGCGCAGGTCGGCGCCGGCGCCCAGCAGATGGGTGGCGAAGGAGTGGCGCAGGGCGTGCGGCGTGGCGCTGGACGGCAGGCCGAGGCGGCCGCGCAGGCGCTGCATCAGGGCCTGGACCGGGCGCGGACCAAGCGGCGCCCCGCGATGGGCGCGGAACAGGGGCTCGTTCGGCTCCAGGGCGAAGGGGAGTTGGGCGACATAGGCGTCGATCGCCTCGCGCACTACCGGCAGCACCGGGACCACCCGCTCCTTGTTTCCCTTGCCGACGATGCGGATGGCTTCGCGCACCGGCGCGTCCGAGCGTTTCAGCGACAGGGCTTCGGATATCCGCAGGCCGCAGCCGTAGAGCAAGGTCAGCATCGCCTCGTCGCGGGCGGCCTCCCAGCCCTCGTGGGCGTCGTCGTCGGCCGCTTCCTGGATCAGGCCGCGCGCCTGGTCTTCGCTGACCGGGCGCGGCGCTCCGGGCTTAACGCGCGGACCCCGCACCAGGGCGAGGGCGGCGTTGGCCACGCCGCAGCGGCGGTCGAGCCAGTTGTGAAAGGTGCGGATCGCCGACAGGGCCTGAGACAGGGAGCGCGGGGAGAGCGGATGATCGCCGGACCGGCGGAAGGCGAGATAGGCGCGCAGTTCGCTGGCCTCGACCCCGCCCATGTCGTTCAGGCTCAGGGGTCCGCCGCGATGCTGCTGCAGGAAGGTGATGTAGGCCCCCACGCAATCGCCGTAGGCGCGCACCGTGCGCGGCGAGGCCCTCCGCTCCTGCGCCAGATAGGCCAGCCAGTCGATCAGGGCCTGGCCAGCGGAGATGGTCACAGCACCGGCCAACGCTCGGCGGTGCGTTCGACCACGCGGGCGATGAAGGCGATCAGCTCGGCGCCCATGTCCGCGGTGAAGGCCTCCGGATCGGCCGAACCGAAGCAGATGACCCCGGCGCAGGCCGGCTGCCACAGCGACAGGCGGACCAGGGCGCAGCTTTCCACGGTATCTGCAGCGCCCGGGAACAGCAGGGCGCCGAATCCGGTCTGGCCCAGGCGCACGGCGCCGTGGTCGCCGAAGATGATGTCGACCATTCCTTCGCCCAGGGCGACCCAGCCGGCCGGCGAATTGCCCTCGACAGCCAGAGTCCCGGCGGCCAGGCCGAAGCGCAGCTTGGCGGTCTCGTCGAGGCGTCGGGCCAGATCGGTGTTGTTGCGGGATTCGAGGATATCGACGACGCCGGCATGGGTCTGCGCCTGGGCGGCGAAATTGGCCCGGGCCGTGGTCTCCAGCTCGATCCGAGCCGAGCTTTCCCGGCGGTGAGCGTCGACGTGGTGGGCCAGGGCCGCCGGGCCGAATTCCAGCACATTGGCCGCGCTGTGGCGCAGGCCGAGGTCGTGCAGCAGTTCGCCGTCCTCGCGGATCAGGTTGGGGTGGCTGACCAGGAAACCGCGCACCGACGGCCAACCCGCAGCCGCCTCCGCCGCCTTGGCCACGGTCTTGGTCGGCGCCAGCATCGTCACGTTCTGATCGTTCATGATCGCCCCCGTCGCGGGGGTCCGACCCCCTAAAGGATCGACTGTCCCGCCTTGGCCCAATCGCTCATGAACTGTTCAAGACCCTTTTCGGTTAACGGGTGCTTGAAGAGGGCCTCGAAAACCGCCGGCGGCACGGTCACGGCGTCGGCGCCGGCGATGCTGGCGGCGTGGACGTGGGCCGGCGTACGGATCGAGGCGGCCAGGATTTCGGTGTCGAAGGCGTAGTTGTCGAACACAGCGCGGATGTCGTGGATCAGTCCCATGCCGTCTTCACCGACATCGTCCAGGCGCCCGACGAAGGGCGAAACGAAGGTAGCGCCGGACTTGGCGGCCAGCAGGGCCTGGTTGGACGAGAAGCACAGGGTGACGTTGGTCTGGATGCCTTCGCGAGCGAAATGCTGGGTGGCGATCAGCCCGTCCCGGGTCATCGGCAGCTTGATCACCACATTGGAGGCGAGCGCCGCCAGCTTCAGGCCCTCGTTGAGCATGCCCTCGTAGTCGGTGGCGGCGACCTCGGCGCTGACGGGGCCCTCGACGAGACCGCAAATCTCAGCAATGACCTCCAGCATGGGACGGCCCGATTTGGCGATCAGCGAAGGATTGGTGGTGACGCCGTCGACAAGGCCGGTGGCGGCCAGGCCCTTGAGGGCGTCGATGTCGGTGGTGTCTAGGAAGAGCTGCATCAAAAAAGCCCAAGCGGGTGTCGTGGCCAGCCTTTTAGCCCGGCTTTGTGGCGATAGCTACGGCTCGGCTTCGGGTTGAATCTGATGAGCCGCATCGCCCAAGTCCTGCTGCCCCTGCCCCTGCCCGAGGCTTTCGACTACGCCGAACCCGACGGCATGGGGTTGGTTCCCGGCGACATCGTCGCGGTGCCGCTCGGCCCGCGCCAGATCGGCGGGGTGGTGGTGAGCGTGCGCGACGGCGCGGGCCATAACCGGCCGCTGAAGCCGGTCCTGCACCGGCTGGATGAAGCGCCGCTGCCGCCGGGCGCCCTGGCGTTCATTGAATGGGCCGCCCGCTACAGCGTCGATGTCCCCGGCGCGCCCCTGTCGATCGCCCTGCGCGGCGCCCGCGCCCCGCGTCCCAAGCCGGCGCGCATGCTGCTGGCCACCGGCGTGCAGCCCGCCCGGCCGACACCGGCCCGCGCCCGGGTGCTGGCCGCCGCCGCCGGCGGACCGATCGCCCCCGCCGCCCTGATCGCGCAGGCTCAGGTCTCGTCCGGCGTGATCAAGGGCCTGATCGACGAGGGCGCGCTGGAAGTGCTGCTTCAGGTGACCCCGGCGGCGTTCGACGAGCCGGACCTGGACCGCCCCACCCCCCCGCTCAACCCCAGCCAGGCGGCGGCGGCCAAGGCCCTGACCCTGCTGCAGGCCCAGGGCGGGTTCCAGGCGGCGCTGCTGGACGGGGTCACCGGCTCGGGCAAGACCGAGGTCTATCTGGAGACGGCAGCCGCGCTGCTGCGCGCCGACCCGCAGGGGCAGATCCTCGTGCTGCTGCCCGAGATCGCCCTGACCCAGGCGGTGCTGGCGCGGTTCGAGGACCGCTTCGGCGTCATGCCCGGCGAATGGCACTCCGGCATCGCCCCGCCCAAACGGCGCAAGGTGTGGGAAGCGGTCGGCGCCGGACGCTGCCGGATCGTGGTCGGCGCCCGGTCGGCCCTGTTCCTGCCATTCAACAGGCTGCGCCTGATCGTGGTCGACGAGGAGCACGACGGCTCGTTCAAGCAGGAGGAGGGCTTCATCTATCAGGCCCGCGACATGGCCGTGGCCCGGGCCAAGATCGAGGGCGCCATGGTGGTGCTGGCCTCGGCGACACCGTCTCTGGAGAGCCTGTGGAACGCCGAAAGCGGACGCTACAAATGGCTGAAGCTGAAGGCGCGTCACGGGACCGCGGTCCTGCCCGACATCGGGCTGATCGACCTGAAGGAAACTCCGCCCGAGCCCGGCCGCTGGCTGTCGCCGCCCCTGGTCCGCGCCGTGGCCGAGACTCTCGGCCGTGGCGAGCAGGCCCTGCTGTTCCTCAACCGCCGGGGCTACGCGCCCCTGGTTCTGTGCCGGTCGTGCGGCGAGAAGCTGACCGCGCCCGATACCGACAGCTGGCTGGTGGAGCACCGCTATACCGGGCGCCTGATCTGCCACCTGACCGGCTTTTCCATGCCCAAGCCGAAGACGTGCCCGCATTGCGGAGCAGCCGACAGCCTGGTCTCGATCGGACCGGGAGTGGAGCGGGTCGAGGAGGAGGCGCGCCAGCTATTCCCCGACGCCAATATCGCCGTCTTCTCGTCGGATACGGTGATGGACGCCGAGGCGGCGCGGGCCCTGATCGGGCGCATGGAGGCCGGCGAGATCGACATCCTCGTGGCGACCCAGGCCGCCGCCAAGGGCCACAACTTCCCCAACCTGACCCTGGTCGGCGTGGTCGACGCCGATCTGGGCCTGCGCGGCGGAGACCTGCGCGCGGCCGAGCGCACCTATCAGCTGCTGGCCCAGGCCACCGGCCGCGCGGGGCGGGCCGAGCGCCCAGGCCGGGCCCTGCTGCAGACATACGCCCCCGACCACGCGGTGATGCAGGCCCTGAAGGCCCAGGACCGCGACGCCTTCGTCGCCGTGGAGATGGCCGAGCGCGAAGCCGCGCGCCTGCCGCCGTTCGGCCGCCTGGCGGCGGTGATCGCTTCTGGCCCGGACGCCGAGGCGCTGGAAACCTATGTCCGGGCCCTGGCCGCCGCGGTGCCCAACACCACCGACGTCGAGGTCTATGGCCCCGCCGACGCGCCCCTGGCCCTGGTGCGCGGGCGCCGCCGCAAGCGGTTCCTGATCCGCGCCGACCGCACCGTGGACCTGCAGGCCTTCCTCAGCGCCTGGCGCGCCCGTGTCCGCCCGCCCGCCTCTGTGCGCGTGGTCATCGATGTGGATCCCTACAGCTTCCTCTAGTCCAGTGGAGACTAGCGACCGTGCGATGGGTCGAATTTCGACATAAGCGGTCGATTTCAGTCCGCGCCTCAGCATCCGCCGTCCGCGACCGCTTGGGCTTGTTCGAAGCCGAGCGCTTTGGGTCGGGAACCGTACGCACGGGTCCGCGTATTACGTCGTATCGACAGTGTAAGACGACTGGGCAAAGGCGCCATCATGAAGAAACTGGTGACCTTCAGGCTCGACGCTGACCTGCTCGATCGGGTGAAGAAGACGGCCCAGGCCGAGAATCGCACCCTGACCAATTTCGTCGAAACGGTGCTCATGCTCGAGGATTTGGGGCACACGGTGCTGCAGGCCAACTCGGCCGATAGCGCGCTCGATGTCGTTCGCGATCACGGCCAGATCGATCTGGTCATATCCGACCAGGCCATGCCGGGCATGACCGGCGTCCAGCTGGCCGAAGCGCTGGCGCAGATGCGGCCCGGCCTTCGCGTGATCCTGGCCACCGGCTATGCCGAACTGCCGCCGGGAACCGATCCGCGTCTGCACCGCCTGGCCAAGCCCTTCACCCAGAGCCAGCTGGCCCTGGCGGTCGACGCCATAGCCCAAGCCTGATCGATCAAGCCTCGCGGTCGATCAGTTCGCGGACCTTGGCCGCCAGGGCGGTCATCTCGAACGGCTTGGTCATGACGTCCATGCCGTCGTCCAGGCCGCCGCCGACCACGGCGCTCTCGGCGTAGCCGGTGATGAACAGCACTTTCAGCGAGGGGCGCGCGACCCGCGCCGCGTCCGCCAGCTGGCGTCCGTTCATGCTGCCGGGCAGGCCGACGTCGGTGACCAGAAGATCGATCCGCGCGCCTGTCCCCAGCACCTTCAGCCCGGATGGACCGTCCTCGGCCTCCAAAACCGCATAGCCGCTGTCGGTCAGCACCTCGGCCACCAGCATGCGCACGATGTCCTCGTCGTCGACCACCAGCACAGTCTCCCCTGCCCCGACCTCGGCGGCAGCCGCCGGCACCGCCTCGTCCTGCGCCTCAGCGCCCGCATGACGCGGCAGATACAGGCGCATGACCGTGCCGCGCCCGACCTCGGACCACACCTGTACCTGTCCGCCCGACTGGCGCGCGAACCCATAGACCATCGACAGGCCCAACCCCGTGCCCTGGCCCAAAGGCTTGGTGGTGAAGAAGGGGTCGAACACGCGGGCGGCCACCTCCGGCGCCATGCCCGAGCCGGTATCGGCGACGCTGAGGCAGACATAGGGACCGGGCGTCAGCTCCAGATCGCGCGCGGCGGCGGCGGCGAGCGTCAGGTCGGCGGTTTCGATGGTCAGCCGGCCGCCGGCCGGAGCCATGGCGTCGCGAGCGTTGATGCTGAGGTTGAGCAGAGCGTTCTCAAGCTGGGAGGGATCGACTTCGATCGCCCCCAGGTTGCCGGCGGCGCGCACCTCGATCCGCACGTCCGGCCCGACGCTGCGGCGCAGCAGCTCTTCCATGCCGTGGATCAGACGATTGGCGTCGGTGAGCTTGGGAGCCAGGGTCTGACGGCGGGCGAAAGCCAGCAGCCGCTGGGTCAGGGCCGCCGCGCGCCGGGCCGATGCCTGGGCCCCGTCGATATAGCGCTCGAGGCCGCTCAAGCGGCCCTGGCCGATGCGTTTTTGCAGAAGTTCGAGCGAACCGGAAATTCCGGCCAGCAGGTTGTTGAAGTCGTGGGCCAGACCCCCGGTCAGCTGGCCGACCGCCTCCATCTTCTGGCTCTGGCGCAGCGCCTCATGGGCCGCGGCCAGCTCGGCCTCCTGGTCCTTCTGCGCTGTGATGTCTCGGGCGCTGCAATAGAACCGCCCGCCTTCCGGCAGGGCGACCCAGGATAGCCAGCGATAGCCGCCGTCCTTGCAGCGATAGCGGTTTTCGAAACGAAACACCGGCTCGCCCCGGGTCAGCCGGCTCAGGCCCGCGCTGGTCGACGCCACGTCGTCAGGGTGGACCAGGCTCAGCAGCGGCGTAGCGCTGACCTCCTCATGCGACCAGCCCAGCACCGTCGCCCAGGCCGGGTTGGAGTCCTCGAAGAAACCCTCGGTATTGGCCACGCCCAATATCTCGGGGCTCAGCGACCAACTGCGGCCGCCGACGTGCGAGCGGCGCAGGATCTCCCGCTCGAGGTTGAGGTTCAATTCCCGCAGCGCCCCCACCGCATGGTCGCGCTGGCGCACCATGGAGCGCACCGCGCCGCGGAAGGCTTCGGCCAGGATCAGGATGACCATGGCGCTGATGCCGTTGACGATGGTGCGGGCCAGGTCGGGCTGGGTGGCGAATTGGAACGAGTGCTGAACGGGGACGAGGTAGTACCAAATCCACACGAAGGCCGAGACATAGGTCACCACGCCCGACTGCCATCGTCCGTACAGGGTCGAGATCAGGACGAAGGGATAGACCAGGGCGTAGGGTCCGGAGGTCGGCGCCCAGACGGTCACCAGCAGGCGCTCGAGGATCATGACCCCGGTGCAGGCCAGGCCGAACAGACCCTGGGCGAGCAGAGCCGCTCGGCCGGACCACAGGTCGGCGACGTCGAACTGGGCGAAACGCTGGAACGGTGTCTGCACGTCCTCCCCTGGATGCGTGCTTTGCAAGGACACTAGCGGGCAAACCGGCCGCGGTCACGGCCCCCGCTTTTGCGGGAGGCTAGGCCTCGACCCCGCCCGCCCCCTCGCCCGGCTCCGCGACCGGCTCGGCATGGACGTGGTGTTTGCGCAGCTCGACTTTCGGGATGGCGAAGATCGCCAGCAGGCCAAGGCCGACCACACCCAAGGCGGCCACGAACACCGTCGACATCGAGGCCGAGAACGCCGCCTTGACCACCGGGTCGATGGCGACCTGGGCGGCGCCGATCTGGCCTTCGTGGTTCAGCGCCAGGGCCTGCAACTGGGCCAGTCCCGTGTTGGAGCCGGCTTCGCCGCGCGCCGCCATCTCGGCGGCGAGGCGGGCCGTGAGCAGAGCGCCGCACAGGGCCGTGCCCACCGTCGAGCCGATCTGGCGGAAGAACTGGCTGGCGCTGGTCACGGCCCCGAGCTGGCCGTCGGGCGCGGAGTTTTGGGCCACGGTGGAGAACAGGCTCTGGGCTGGGCCGAGGCCAAGGCCGACGATGAACATGCGCCAGGCGACCTGGCCGACGGTGGCCCCGTCGCCCATCCGGCTCATCAGGAAGATGCCCAGGAGCAGGCACAGGGCGCCGGCGATCATGTAGCGCTTGTAGTGGCCGGTCTTGGACACCAGCCGGCCGGCGAAGCCGCTGGACAGGACCAGGCCGAACATCATCGGCAGGATCGCCACCCCGCTCTTGGTCGCCGGCACCCCGAGGCCCAGCTGCAGGTAGAGCGGCAGGAAGGTGACCACCGCCATGAACGACATGGCGATCAGGAAAGAGGCCAGGGTAGTGGTCCAGAACGGGCGAATCTTGAACAGGGCGAGGGGCATGATCGGCTCGGGCACCACCTGCTCGACCAGCATGAACACGCCGATGCCGACGGCAAACACCGCGAACAGGCCAAGGATGATCGGCGAGCCCCACGGGTGGACGTGGCCGCCCCAGCTCAGCGCCAGCATCAGGGCGGCGACGGAAATGGCGATCAGGGCGGCCCCGGCGAAGTCGATCTTGGCCTGACGCTTCCTGACCGAGATCGGCATGCGGGTGACGATCATGAACAGCGACAGGGCCGCCAGCGGCAGGTTCAGATAGAAGATCCAGCGCCAGCCGGCGATGTGCAGACCGCCGATATCGACCGTGCCGTGCTCGGTGAAGAAGCCCCCCACCACCGGGCCGATCACGCTGGCCAGACCGAACACCGCGCCAACCATGCCGGCGTATTTGCCGCGCTCGCGCGGGGGGAAAAGGTCGCCGATCGAGGCGAAGGCGCCGGTGAACAACGCACCCCCGCCTATGCCTTGAACGCCGCGGAACAAGATCAGCTGGGTCATGCCGCCGCCGAGCAGCGGCAGATCGCCAAACTCGCCCGACAGGCCGCACAGCCACGAGCCGAACACAAACAGGCCGATGCCGACGATCATCACCAGCTTGCGCCCGTAGAGATCGCCGATCTTGCCCCAGATCGGCACCATCACCGTGGACGACAGCAGATAGATGGTGGTGACCCAGGCGTAGAGCTCCAGCCCCTTAAGCTCGGCCACGATGCGCGGCATGGCGGTGGAGACGATGGTCTGGTCCAGCGCGCTCAGCAGCAGCACGATCATAAGAGCGAGGAAGGTGACCTTCTTCTCCCGGTCCGTGGGGACGTGCGGGGCGGCGGCGGCGGCTTTTGAGGTCATGGCGCCGTCCGTACCGCCCGGCGACGGGCCCGGGCAAGCATGTTCAGGCCCTCGACGAAGCCGGAGAAGGCCATGGCGGCGTAGATATATCCCTTGGGCACATGCTGGCCGAACCCCTCGGCGATCAGGATCATGCCGATCATCAGCAGGAAGCCGAGGGCCAGCATGACGATCGACGGGTTCTTGTTGATGAAGGCCGCCAGCGGTCCGGACGCCACCATCATCAGGCCGACGGCGATGATCACGGCGGCGCACATGATCGGCAGCTGATCGGTCATGCCGATCGCGGTCAGGATGCTGTCGATGGAAAACACCACGTCGAGCGCCAGCACCTGGACGATGGCGGCGGCGAAGCTGGTCCCCGCCTTGGCCGCCGGCGCCTTGCCGCTATCGTCATGGCCGCCGTCCTCGCCGGCCGGCTGGACCGTGTGATGGATTTCGCTGGTGGCCCTCCAAACCAGAAACAGCCCCCCGGCGGCCAGAATCAGGTCGCGCCAGGAGAAGTCATGGCCCATCAGGGTCAGCACCGGCCGGGTCAGGCCGACGATGAACACCAGGGTCCCCAGCAACAGCAGCCGCAGGATCAGGGCCAGGCTGATGCCCAATCGACGCGCCTTGCCGCGCGTGGCCTCGGGCAGCTTGTTGGTGAGGATGGCGATGAACACCAGATTGTCGATGCCGAGCACGACCTCCATCACCACCAGGGTGGCCAGGGCCAACCATGCGGCTGGGTCGCTCGCCAAGCTTAAAAGCTGGTCCATATCTATCCCTGAATCCCTTGCCGAGGGTGTCTAGCCTTCAACGCGCGACGCGTCATCAGGAACCCTCGCCCCATATAAAGAGGGCCGGTGCGGCGGGGCTAAATTAAGACACACATCGCCACGCCCTCCCAAGAAGGACCGATTGCCGCTCCGGCGTCGGTTGCGATGCGGAAACACGCGTGCTATCACCCGCCCGGCTTCGGGCAAGGGGGTTTGTAAGGCCTTCCGAGCTCACGTGCTTTCCTGAGCGCTTTCAAGCCTTTGGGTCGCCGCGATGGTCTGTCGCGGCCGGCCGTTAAACGCACCGGGCGGAATAGATTTTGGCTGACGATTCCAAGCAGACGGACGTGGGTGCGCGCTACGCGCAGGCCTTGTTCGATTTGGCGCTAGAAACCAAGGCGTTGGACGCCGTGGAGAGCGACCTCAGGGCGCTTCGGCTGGCGCGTGAGGAAAGCCCCGAGCTGCGCGCCGTGATGGCCTCGCCGATCTACAGCGCCGCCGACAAGGGCAAGGCTCTGACCGCGATCGGCCAAAAGATCGGCTTCAATCCGACCACATTGAATTTCATCGGCGTGCTGGCGGCCAACAACCGCGCCTCGGCCCTGCGGGCGATCATCACCGCCTTCCAGCGCCTGTCCGCCGCCCATCGCGGCGTGGTCGCCGCCGACGTCACCACCGCCATCAAGCTGACCGCCGCCCAGGCCAAGGGCATCCAGAAGGCCCTGGCCCAGGCTTTGGGCAAGGAGCCCGAGATCACCACCCACGTGGATCCCGCGATCCTCGGCGGGCTGAAGGTCAAGGTGGGCTCGCGTCTGTTCGACGCGTCCCTCCGTTCCAAGCTCGATTCCCTCAAGTTCGCCCTCAAGAGAGCGTAGATAAAGACCATGGATATCCGCGCCGCCGAAATCTCGGCGATCCTCAAGTCGCAAATCGCTGGTTTTGGCCAGGAGGCCGATGTCTCGGACGTGGGCCAAGTGCTCTCGGTCGGCGACGGCATCGCCCGTGTTCACGGACTGGACAAGGTCCAGGCCGGTGAAATGGTCGAGTTCCCGAAAGCCGGGGTCAAGGGCATGGCCCTGAACCTGGAGCGGGACAACGTCGGCATCGTGATCTTCGGCGAAGACCGCGAAGTGCGCGAAGGCGACGAAGTGCGCCGCCTGGGCGAAATCGTGGACGTGCCGGTCGGGCGCGGCATGCTGGGCCGGGTGGTCAACCCGCTGGGCGAGCCGATCGACGGCAAGGGCCCCTTGAAGGACGTCGCCGAACGCCGCCGCGTGGACGTGAAAGCCCCCGGCATCATCCCGCGCAAATCGGTGCACGAGCCCGTGCAGACCGGCCTCAAGGCGATCGACACCCTGATCCCCGTCGGCCGCGGCCAACGCGAACTGATCATCGGCGACCGTCAGACCGGCAAGACCGCCGTGGCCATCGACGCCATCCTGAACCAGAAGGCCGCCAACGCCGGCACCGATGAGAGCACCAAGCTCTATTGCATCTACGTCGCCATCGGCCAGAAGCGCTCGACCGTCGCCCAGATCGTCAAGACGCTCGAGGAGCGCGGCGCGCTCGACTACACCATCATCGTCTCGGCCACCGCGTCCGAGCCGGCCCCGCTGCAGTTCCTGGCCCCGTTCTCGGGTTGCGCCATGGGCGAGTGGTTCCGCGACAACGGCATGCACGCCCTGATCATCTATGATGACCTTTCCAAGCAGGCCGTCGCCTACCGCCAGATGTCCCTGCTGCTGCGCCGCCCGCCGGGCCGCGAAGCCTATCCGGGCGACGTCTTCTATCTGCACAGCCGCCTGCTCGAACGCGCCGCCAAGCTCAACGAAGATAACGGCTCGGGCTCGTTGACCGCCCTGCCGATCATCGAAACCCAGGCCAACGACGTGTCGGCCTATATCCCGACCAACGTGATCTCGATCACCGACGGCCAGATCTTCCTGGAAACCGACCTGTTCTACCAGGGCATCCGCCCCGCGGTGAACGTCGGCATCTCGGTGTCTCGCGTGGGCTCCTCGGCCCAGATCAAGGCGATGAAACAGGTTGCCGGCGCCATCAAGGGCGAGCTGGCCCAGTACCGAGAAATGGCGTCCTTCGCCAAGTTCGGCTCCGACCTCGACGCCTCGACCCAGCGCCTGCTGGCCCGCGGCGAACGCCTGACCGAGTTGCTCAAGCAGCCCCAGTACTCGCCCCTGGCGGTCGAAGAACAGGTCTGCGTGATCTACGCCGGCACCCGCGGCTACCTCGACAAGATCGCGACCGCTTCGGTCGGGCGCTTCGAGAAGGAACTGCTGGCCCTGCTGCACACCAAGCACCAGAAGCTGCTGGACGCGATCCGCACCAAGAAGGCGCTCGACGCCGAACTCGAAGGCGAGCTGAAAAGCCTGCTGGAGAGCTTCACCTCGACCTTCGCTTAACCCCTGAGGTCCCGCCGAGATGGCCAGCCTTAAGGACATGCGCAATCGGATCTCGAGCGTGAAAGCCACGCAGAAGATCACGAAAGCGATGCAGATGGTGGCGGCGGCGAAACTGCGCCGCGCCCAGGACGCCGCTGAGAGCGCGCGCCCCTATGCCCAACGGATGGCGGCCGTGATCGCCAACCTCGCGGCCGGGGTGTCAGGCGACGGCGCGCCCAAACTGCTGGCCGGCACCGGCTCGAACAAGCGTCATCTGGTGATCGTGGCGGCGGCCGACCGCGGCCTCGCCGGCGGCTTCACCTCGTCCATCGTCCGCTTCGCCCGCGAGAAGATCGGGGCCCTGCTGGCCGAAGGCAAGGACGTGCGCATCATCTGCGTCGGCAAGAAATCGCGCGACCAGCTGCGCCGCCAGTACGGCGACCGGGTCATCGAATCCTACGACCTGTCGGCCAACCGGGTGTTGAACCTGGGCGTCGCCCAGCCGATCGCCGACCAGATCCTGGCCGAGTTCGAAGCCGGCCGCGCCGATGTGGTGACCCTGGTCTACAGCCGCTTCCGCTCCGTGGTGCAGCAGATCCCGACCGCCAAGCAGCTGATCCCCGCCGTGGTCGACGCCGATGCGCCCGCCCCCGATCTGCAGGGCGCCGCCTACGATTACGAGCCGGGCGAAGAGGAAATCCTCGACACCCTGCTTCCGCGCAACATCACCGTCCAGGTGCTCGCCGCCCTGCTCGAGAACATGGCCGGCTTCTATGCCAGCCAGATGAGCGCCATGGACAACGCCACCCGCAACGCCGGCGACATGATCGCCGCGCTCAATCTTCAATATAACCGCCAACGCCAAGCGCGGATCACCACGGAGCTGATCGAGATCATCTCCGCCGCCGCCGCCCTCTGACGCATAAGACAGGTCCAGACCATGACCATTCAAAAGCCCATCGTCGCCGCCACCGGCCGGATTTCCCAGGTGATCGGCGCCGTCGTCGACGTCGAGTTCGTGGGCCAGCTGCCCTCGATCCTCAACGCCCTGGAAACCACCAACACCGACCAGAAGACGGGCGAGCCCTTCCGTCTGGTCCTGGAGGTCGCCCAGCATCTGGGTGAGAACGTGGTGCGCACCATCGCCATGGACACCACCGAAGGCCTGGTCCGCGGCCAGCCGGTGACCGACACCGGCAACTCGATCTCCGTGCCGGTCGGCCCGGGCACCCTCGGCCGGATCATGAACGTGATCGGCGAGCCGATCGACGAAGGCGGCCCGATCAACAGCAAGCTGTTCTCGCCGATCCACCGCGAGGCCCCGTCCTTCGCCGACCAGGCGACGTCGTCGGAAATCCTGGTCACCGGGATCAAGGTCATCGACCTGATGTGCCCCTACACCAAGGGCGGCAAGATCGGCCTGTTCGGCGGCGCCGGCGTGGGCAAGACCGTGACCATGCAGGAGCTGATCAACAACATCGCCAAGGCCTACGGCGGCTACAGCGTGCTGGCCGGCGTCGGCGAGCGCACCCGCGAAGGCAACGACCTGTATCACGAGATGATCGAGTCCAACGTCAACGTGGACCCGAAGAAGAACAACGGCTCGACCGAAGGCTCCAAGTGCGCCCTGGTCTACGGCCAG
>CANJMO010000020.1 GCA_947475845.1 Caulobacteraceae bacterium
GAGGAGTTCAAGAACGCCCAGACCGCCGGCGGCTACGCCAAGGAAATGAGCGCCGAGTACAAGGCCAAACAGGCGGCCCTGACTTCCGAGCACATCAAGAAGCAGGACATCGTCATCACCACCGCCCTGATCCCCGGCCGCCCCGCGCCGAGGCTGGTGTCGGCCGAGCAGGTGGCGTCGATGAAGCCCGGTTCCGTGCTGGTCGACCTGGCCGTCGAGCAGGGCGGCAATGTCGAGGGGGCCAAGCTTGGCGAGATCGTCCAGGCAGGGCCGGCCAAGATCGTCGGCATCGCCAACCTGCCGGGCCGCATCGCGGCGGACGCCTCGGCGCTCTATTCGCGCAACCTGTTCGCCTTCGCCGGACTGCTGCTCAAGGACGGGGCCCTGGCGCCCGACCTGGAAGACGAGATCCTCAAGGCCTCGCTGGTCACACACGGCGGCGCGATCGTCCACCCCGCGCTGAAGGAGGGCTGACATGGAAGCCGTCGATCCCACCGTCTTCCGCCTGGCCATCTTCGTCCTGGCGATCTTCGTCGGCTATTATGTGGTCTGGAGCGTGACCCCGGCCCTGCACACGCCGCTGATGGCGGTGACCAACGCCATCTCCTCGGTGATCATCGTCGGCGCGCTACTCGCGGCGGCCGCCCACGGCGCGGCGGGTGAAGGGATTAGCGGCTCGGTCTGGGTGTCCAAAGGCGCCGGGGCCATCGCCGCGGGCCTGGCGGCGGTCAACATCTTTGGCGGCTTCCTGGTCACGCAGCGCATGCTGGCGATGTACAAGAAGAAGGTCCACGCGCCCAAAGCCGGGGCCGGCAAGTGAACGCCAACCTCGCCTCCATCCTCTACCTCGTCTCCGGCGTCCTGTTCATCCTGGCGCTGAGGGGGCTGTCCAGCCCCGAGACCAGCCGACTGGGCAATCGCCTGGGTATGATCGGGATGGGGCTGGCGGTGCTGACCACCCTGGTCACCCTGTTCGGCCAGGGCGCGCTGGATCCCATCACCATCGTGCTATTGATCGTCGGCGTAGGCGCGGGGGGCACGGTCGGGGCCCTGGCGGCCAAGCGCATCGCCATGACCGACATGCCGCAGCTGGTCGCCGCCTTCCACTCTCTGGTCGGCCTGTCCGCGTGCCTGGTGGCGGTCGCCGCCATCTACACCCCCGACGCCTACGGCATCGGCAACGACGCATTCGGCGCGGCGGCGGGCATCAAGACCGAATCCCTGATCGAGCTGTCCCTCGGCGTGGCTATCGGCGCCATCACCTTCACCGGCTCGCTGATCGCCTTCGCCAAGCTCAACGGCAATATGTCGGGCGCCCCGATCCTGCTGCCCCAGCGCCACCTGCTCAACCTCGGCATCGCCGCCCTGATCGTGGTGCTGGTCGTGCTTTTGGTGATGTCGGGCGGAAACGCGCTCTGGGCCTTCTGGCTGATCTTCGCCCTGTCGCTGGCCATCGGCGTGACCCTGATCATCCCCATCGGCGGGGCCGACATGCCGGTCGTGGTGTCGATGCTCAACAGCTACTCCGGCTGGGCCGCGGCGGCGCTCGGCTTTACCCTGGAGAACACCACCCTGGTGATCACCGGGGCCCTGGTCGGCTCATCCGGTGCCATCCTCAGCTACATCATGTGCAAGGGCATGAACCGCAGCTTCATCTCGGTGATCCTCGGCGGCTTCGGCGCCACCGACGCGGCGGCGGGCGGCGGCGGCACGGTCGAGACGCGGCCGGTGAAGCAGGGCTCGGCGGACGACGCGGCCTTCATCATGAAGAACGCCTCCAAGGTGATCATCGTGCCCGGCTACGGCATGGCGGTGGCCCAAGCCCAGCATGCCTTGCGCGAGATGGCCGACCGGCTGAAGGCCGAGGGCGTCGAGGTCAAATACGCCATCCACCCGGTGGCGGGCCGCATGCCCGGGCACATGAACGTGCTCTTGGCCGAAGCCAACGTCCCCTACGACGAGGTGTTTGAGCTGGAGGACATCAACTCGGAATTCTCCACCGCAGACGTCGCCTTCGTCATCGGCGCCAACGACGTCACCAACCCGTCGGCCAAGACCGATCCGTCCAGCCCGATCTTCGGCATGCCGATCCTGGACGTAGAGAAGGCGCGCACCGTGCTGTTCATCAAGCGCGGCATGGGCTCGGGCTACGCCGGGGTCGAGAACGAGCTGTTCTTCCGCGACAACACCATGATGCTGTTCGGCGACGCCAAGAAGATGGTCGAAGGGATTTTGAAGTCGCTCTGACTTCCCGCTAAATCGACAAATGACACCCGCCCGCCTGCTTGCGACATTCGGCCGTATCATCGCCGGCCTATTGGTCTGCCTCCTGGCCTACATCGCCGTGGGAGGCGCCATGATCGCTGCAGCAGGTCCCATGTCCCAGCGCGGACAGATGATCGACGTCGGCGGACGGCGCATGCGCATCATCTGCGCCGGACCGCCCGAAGCCCGCCCGGTGGTGATCTTCGAAAGCGGCGCGTTCGGCTCCGGCGCCGACTTCGCCGTGGTGCAGGACAAGCTGACGGCAAAGGGCATGCGCTCGTGCGCCTATGACCGGGCCGGCATGGGCCTGTCGGACCCCAGTCCCGAGCCCCGTGACGGCATCGCCATCGCCTCCGACCTGGAAAAGCTGTTGAAGGCCGCCGATGTCCCCGGCCCCTATGTCATGGTCGGCCACTCAATGGCGGGCCTGCGCCTGCGTGAGTTCGCCGGGCGCAATCCGGACAAGGTAGCCGGCGTGGTGCTGGTCGACGCGGCGACGCCCGAGGCCCTGACCGACGGCCAGACCCGCAAGTTCGTCACCCGCTTTGCCGGGGCCAGCAAATGGGCCGCCTTCGCCGCCTCGATCGGCACGCTATCGGGCACCGGGCTCGGCAACAAGATCGGCCTGTACGGCGAGGCGGAAAAAGAGAAGCGGCGGTTCTTCGCCAGTGGCCGGCACAACCGCACCGCCTCCGCCGAGGTTGGGATGTGGCCCCAGGCCTCGGATCAGGCCGCCGCCACCCCGCCGTTCGCCCCCGACGTGCCGGTGGCGGTGATCACCGCCGGCGCCCTGGCCGACTGGAACGGCGCGCGCAAGGCGATGCAATCAGCGCCGGCCGATCATGCCGCCCACGGCTACATCGACCATGTGGCGGGCGCGCAGCACAACACCCTGCTGGGGCCAGTCTACGCGGACCACATCGTCAAGGGCGTGGATTTCGTCCTGGCCAACCTGGCCAAGCGCTAGGAGAACGCGCGCTCAAGCAGCGCGCAGCGCGGTAGCGCAAAAGGGACTCAAACGACAAAAGCCGCGCAGGGCCCGCGCGGCTTCATCGTAGTCCAGACCTTGGGAAAAGGCCTTTAGGGGCGCGCCGGCTTCTTCGGAGCGGCGATCAAGCCTTCGCGCTGCATGCGCTTGCGGGCCAGCTTGCGGGCGCGGCGGATAGCTTCGGCCTTTTGACGGGCGCGCTTTTCCGACGGCTTTTCGTAGTGCACGTGGCGCTTCATCTCGCGGAACGAGCCTTCGCGCTGCATCTTCTTCTTCAGGGCCTTGAGGGCCTGGTCGACGTTGTTGTCGCGGACAAAAATCTGGACGATGACTAGGCCCTCCTGGGTTCGCGGCGCCGATTTCCCATTGGCGAGCGAACAACGATGCATAACCCGGTGGTTCCCCACCGTGCTTAGGGGCGGGCTTATGCCAGAGCGATTGGCAAATGTCCACGACCCAAGACGCTGATTAGACTCGCAAACATGGCGGGTTGTGGCGGGCCGGGTTATCCTTGGACCATGAGCGCCGCCGCCACCACATCCGACTGGGTCGAAACTGCAGAACAGCGCCTGTTGGACGCGGCCTTGCTGCTCGCCCCGACCCTAGGCTGGAGCGCCGAGACCGTACGCCTTGCCGCCCGCGACGCAGGCCTTCTAGAGGCCGACGCCGAACTCCTGCTGCCCAATGGACCGCGCGACCTTGCCGCTCTGCTGTCGCGCCGGCACGATCGCGCGGCGATGCAGGCGCTGGTCGACGTCGATCCGCGCAGCCTGAAGATCCGTGAGCGCATCCGCCGCGCCGTCCTGGCCCGGGTCGACGCCGTGGCCGCCGACGAGGCCGCCGCGCGCCGTCTGCTGGGCTTCCTGGCCCTGCCGTCCAACCTCCCTCTAGCCGGACGGCTGCTGTGGGAAAGCGCCGACCTTATCTGGCGCTGGGCGGGCGATGTCGCCACCGATGAGAATCACTATTCCAAGCGGGCGATTCTGACCGGGGTGCTGGGCCCGGCCATCGCCCTGCGCCTGTCCAGCGGCCCTGCCGCCGCCGAGCAATATGTGTTTGATCGCATCGACAACGTGATGGCCTTCGAGAAGTGGAAGGCCGGCCTGCCCAAGAGCGACGCCGGCGCGCAGATCGCCGGGCTGCTGGGCAAGCTGCGCTACGCCGCGCGCTAGACCAGCGGCGTCAACCGATTGACGTGGCCCATCTTGCGGCCGGGACGGGCCTCGCGTTTGCCGTAGAGCCAGACGCGGGCGTTGGGCTCAGAGGCCAGGGCTTGCCAGTCGTCGGCTTCGTCGCCGAGCAGGTTGGTCATCTCGACCTGGGCCAGGGCGTCGGTCTTGCCCAGCGGCCAGCCGGCGATGGCGCGGACATGCTGCTCGAACTGATCGACCTCGCAGCCGTCCAGGGTCCAGTGGCCGGAGTTGTGCACCCGGGGCGCGAACTCGTTGACCAGCAGATCGCCGTTCGCAAGCTCGAACAGCTCGACACCGATCACCCCGACGTAATCCAGCGCATCGAGAGCGCCGCGGGCGATGGCGACGGCCTGTTCGCGCGTCGATTCGCTGGCTTCGGCGGGGGCGACGGTGCGGCGCAGGACCCCGTCCTCGTGCCAGTTCTCGCCAAGCGGATAGCAGGCGATCTCGCCGGTGCGGCCGCGCGCGGCGATCACCGACAGCTCGCGCACGAACGGCACTCGCGCCTCCAGGATGGCCGGCTTGGCCCCGATGCGCTGGAAGGCGGCGTCGGCGTCGGAGGCGCCTTCGACCCAGGTCTGGCCCTTGCCGTCATAGCCTTCGCGGCGGGTCTTCAGCAGGCCGCGCCCGCCCATCCGGCTTAGGCCCGAAACGATGTCGCCAGGACCGGCGACGGCATAGAAATCGGCGGTCTCGATGCCGTTCTCGCGGAAGAAGTCCTTCTCGCTGACCCGGTCCTGGGCCACCGCCAACGGCTGGCGGCCCGGCGCGGCTAAGGCGCCCAGGGTCTTCAGCTGGTGGAGCACGGCGGCCGGGACATTCTCGAACTCGAAGGTGACCACATCGCAGGTCGCCGCCAGCGTCTTCAATGCCTCGGGGTCGTCATAGGGCGCCACGAGGGTGCGCGCGGCCACGCGCGAGGCGGGGGAGTCGGGTTCCGGCTCGAGCACGGTGACGTCGAAACCCAGACGGCCGGCGGCCAGGGTCAGCATGCGGCCAAGCTGACCACCACCGAGCACGCCGATCATCGAGCCCGGCTTCAGGGGAAAACGCTGCGCCATCAGACGGTGGGGTCTTCCACGGTTTCCAGGACCGACGCGGTAAGGTCGGCGCGCCAGGCGGCTAGGCGCTCGGCCAAGGCAGGATCGGACAGGGCGAGGATCTGGGCCGCCAGCAGGCCGGCGTTCTTCGCCCCCGGCAGACCGACCGCGAGAGTAGCGACCGGCACCCCGGCGGGCATTTGCACGATCGACAGCAAGCTATCCATGCCCTTCATGGCGTCGGACATCACCGGCACGCCCAGCACTGGCAGTTGGGTCAGGCTGGCCGTCATGCCCGGCAGATGCGCGGCGCCCCCGGCGCCGGCGATGATCACCTTGAAGCCCGCGGCCTTGGCGCCCTTGGCGAAGGCGTAGAGGCGCTCGGGGGTGCGATGCGCCGAGATGATCTTGGCCTCATAGGCTACGCCCAGGGCGTCGAGATTGTCGGCGGCGCCCTTCAGCGTCGGCCAGTCCGAACGGCTGCCCATGATGATGGCGACCGGCGCTTTAGCGCCCATGGCGGTGCTCCCCTGGAAGGGCGCGGAGTATAGGCGCCCGCGCTGCGCCCGCAAGGCGGTCCGGGCCGCGGCGTTACGCCCATTTCAAGACGGTGCTTCCCTGATAAGCTTAGGCGGTATGCCCAAGTCCGACGCCCGCTCCCCCGTCGCTGCCGCCCCGGACTCCGAACGCCTTCGCTTGACCGCGGAAATGGAGCTGCTGCGCGAGCAGGTCGCGCGGCTGACCAAGCGGCTGGCCGAGGCCGAACGACTAGCCGACCGCGACGTCCTGACCCCCCTGCTGAACCGGCGCGCTTTCCTGCGCGAGGTCGAGCGCGCCATCGCCATCGCACGCCGCTACAAGGCGCCGGCCAGCGTCATCTTTCTCGATCTGAACGGATTCAAGGACGTCAACGACCGCTATGGCCATGCCGCGGGCGACGCGGTGTTGGTGGCGGTGGCCGAGCGGCTGCTGGCGGCGGTGCGGGCCGAAGACGTAGTCGGTCGGATCGGCGGCGACGAGTTCGCGGTGCTGCTGCAACGGGCCGACGCTCACGCCGCCAGCCTCAAGGCCTGGACCCTTCGCGAAGGCATCGCCACCGAGCCGGTCGTCTTCCACAGCCAGCAGATCACCGTGGGCGTCGCCTATGGCGTGCGTGAGATCAGCGGCGCGGATTCTGCGGAACAGGCGATAGCCGAGGCCGACGCCAACATGTACCTGCGCAAACCCAGCCGGGAGCGCTAGGGCGCGCGCCGATAGCGGTAGCGGTAGAATTCCCGGTCGAAGCGGAGGCGGCGGTAGACCGACTGGGCCACGTGGTTGTCGGCCTGGACCTGCAGCCCGGCGGCGATCGCGCCGCGCCGCGCGCCCCACGCCATCAACGCCCCGACGCAGGCCGCCGCCGCCCGCCAGGGTCCGGCCGTTGATGCGATTGCTGGCCGCCAGCCACTCGGTCGAGGGAGCGTTATCTAGCTCGACGGCTTCGCGCGCCGGGGCGTGTGACAGGGCAGCGGTCAGGGTAAGGCTCTCGCCTTCGGCGCCATAGCCGCGCGCGGTCAGCAAAGCCTCGGACTGGCCATCGAGGTAGGAGGGAACGCGGATGAAGGCCGGCTGGCCCGCCCGGCGGTAGGCGTCTTCGATCGCCTCTATCACCTCGGGGGTCAGCGCCGCGCGCGGATGATCGGGGTTGGCGGAGTTGCTGCGGCGGGAGACGCCGCCACCGAACTTCAACGTCCAGTCGCCGATCGTCCGAGTTTCGAGCGACGGCCAGGCGGCGCTGAACGCCCTTTCCAGGCTCTGGGCCAAGTCGAGGTCGCGCGGCGTCAGGCGATGATGTCCGGGGTTAGCTGATCTTCCAACTGCTTGAGCTCGTCGCGCAGGCCGAGCTTCTTCTTCTTCAGCCGGGCGATCTGAATCTGGTCGGGGCGGGCGCCCTGCTCCAGGGCGTGGACGGCGTCGTCGAGATCCTGGTGTTCCTGACGGAGCTTGGCGATACGCACGCGCAACACGACCATGGCTTCCGCCGAAAGATCGTCGTCGTTCATGCGAATGACGCTCCCTGTGCGACGCCCCAAGACGCGCCGCCAATACACCTAATCGAGGGCGCCCGCCAGACGGCGAAGGGCGGATTCGGGGGCGGCGGAGGTCCAGGCGGCGGCGGCGGCTTCCAGGGCCTCCGGCAGGGGACGCGGGACGCCGGCGGGCTCGGATGCGATCGGCTCCAGAGCCCGCATCAGCATCTCCTCGGCGCGCAGTTCCAGCGCCTTTACCTCTCCGCGCAGCTGCTCGCGCGCCGTGTCGGCGATCCCGGCGAGAGCCGGTTTCAAGCCGCGCCGCGCCTGCCTCAGAGGGCTGACGGCCGCCGCCTCCCAGCAGGCGGCGAGAGAGGCGGCTTGCGCCAGGGCGCCCGGCGGCAGCGCCAAGCCTTCCCGCGCCGTCCAGGCGGCCCACAGCAGGTAAGGGATCGACTGACCATGGCGGTCCTGCAGCGCCAGGCATGCCTCCTGGACGCCCGGGCGGGCGTAGGCGTGCAGGGCCCAGGGCCACAGCTTCATTCCGAAGCGTTCCCCGTGATCGGCCCGATGTCGTCGCCCCAGCGTTTGACCGGCTCCCAATGCAGGCCGAACAGGTCCAGCGCCCGGCCGACCGACTGGTCGACCATATCCTCGATGCTCTGCGGCTGGGCGTAGAAGGCCGGCAAGGGCGGGCAGACGATGGCGCCCATCTCGGTCACGCGAACCATGGTGCGCAGGTGGCCCAGGTGGAATGGAGTCTCGCGCACCATCAGCACCAGCGGCCGGCGCTCCTTCAAGGTCACGTCGGCGGCGCGGCTCATCAGGGTTGAGGTCACCCCGGTGGCGATCTCAGACAGGGTGCGGATCGAGCAAGGCGCGATGATCATGCCGAGGGTGCGGAACGATCCGGAAGCGACCGGAGCGCCGATATCGCTCTGGCGGTGCACCACATCGGCGCGGGCGGCCAGGTCGGCCGGGGTCAGGCCCATTTCCTGCGACAGGGTCAGGGCCGCGGCCTTGGACACGATAAGGTGAGTTTCGACGCCGAGGTCGGCCGCCGCCTTAAGCGCGCGGGCGCCGTAGATGGCGCCGGACGCGCCGGTGACGCCGATCACCAGACGGGGGCGTTCGTGACCTGCCAAATGACTCTCCCTGCCCAACGATCGGGCGCCTGTGCGTTGGAGAGCCAAGGCTCCGCTTCGCACTGGTTTGTGATCTGACACTGGCCTCCGGCGGGTGTTCACTTCAAGCGCCAATCAAACAAGGAGCCGCGATCATGGCTATCGAAGCCCGTATTCGTGAACTTGGCGTCCGTCACCAAACCCTAGAGCGCGCTATCGAGGACGAGCTGCGCCGACCTGCCTCGGACACGATCCGGTTGAAGGACCTCAAGCGACAGAAGCTGAGGCTGAAGGAACAGATCGAATCGATGCGCCGCGAGCGCGGCCCGATCGAGATCAGGGCGCACTAGCCCCATATGAAATCGGCGCGGGTTTGACCCCGCGCCGACCGATCTTCCAGATTTCCAGCCTCGGCTAGTTTTCGTCTTCTTCCTCAGGCGCCGCCTGCAGGTTGGAGAACACGCTTTCCTGGCTCAGGTGCTTTTGGCGAGGCTCTTCGGCCTCGACTTCCAGCACGCCGGTTTCGGCGGCGGGACGCAGGGACGGGCCCTCGGGCACGATGCCGTTCTTGGCGTCTTCCTTGAGCTTCTTTTCGTGGGCCTTGCGCACCACCGCGTCGAGCTCGAGCTGCATCACCAGGCCCAGGCTGACGGGGTCGACCGGCTTGATGTTGCTGGAGTTCCAGTGCGAGCGGCTACGCACCTGGTCGATGGTGGCCTTGGTGGTGCCCAGCAGCTTGGAAATCTGGGCGTCGGACACTTCGGGGTGGCTGCGCAGGAACCAGGCGATGGCGTCCGGGCGATCCTGACGGCGCGACACCGGGGTGTAGCGCGGGGCCTTCTTCTGGGGCTTCAGCAGCTCGGCGTGCCGGCTCTTCTGCGCCTTCATCATGTAGGCGGGGCTGTCCTGAGCCGCGTCCAGTTCCTCGCGGTTCAGCTGGCCGTTGGCGATCGGGTCCGCGCCGCGGATGTCGCGCGCCACTTCGCCATCGGCGATGCCCTTCACTTCCAACGGGTGCAGGCCGCAGAAGTCGGCGATCTGCTCGAAGGTGAGCGAGGTGTTGTCCACCAGCCAGACGGCGGTGGCTTTGGGCATGAGGATGGCATCGGACATGATGACGGGCTCCAGAAACGACGGCGCCCGGCCTTGCGGCCGGGCGGAGTAGGAATTGCCTCAGGTGTATACGCCCTTTTTGGGCGAAGGGAACGGCTTTCCAATCAGCCGGTTGCGGCGGTTCTAGACGGTCAGCACCACCTTACCGAAGTGATTGCCGGCTTCCAGATAGGCGTGGGCTTCAGCCGCCTGTTCCAGGGGAAAGGTGCGGTCGATGACCGGCCTGAAGGCGCCCGACACGATCAGCGGCCAAACCTCTTTCTCCACCGCCGCTGCCAACCGCGCCTTTTCGTCGGCGTCTCGCGGACGCAAGGTCGAGCCGGTCAGGACAAGGCGCTTGCGCTGCACCGGCAGCAGATCGAGCGCCAGCTTCGCCCCGGCCTTGAAGGCGATGAACACCAGTCTGCCGAACGGATTGAGCACGGCGATGTCCTTAGCCACATAGTCGCCGCCGACCATCTCCAGCACCACGTCGGTGCCGCCCGCCGCCTTGACCGCCCCGACGAAATCTTCGGCGCTGACGTCGATGGAGATATCGGCCCCCAGCGCCTTGGCCTGGGCCGCTTTGGCCGCCGTGCGCGAGGTGGCGATGACCTTGGCGCCGCGCGCCTTGGCCAACTGGATGGCTGCGACGCCGATACCGGAAGTCGCGCCGTGGATGAGCAGGGTCTCGCCCGCTCGCAAACCGCCGATCTCGACCATGTTGGAGAACACGGTGAACACCGTCTCGGGCAAGGCCGACGCATGGATGAAATCAAGTTTCACGGGGATCGGCAGGGCATGGCGGGCGTCCACCACCGCGTACTGGGCATAGCCGCCGCCGCCGAGCAGCGCCGTGACCTTGTCGCCGGATTTCCAACGCGACACGCCCGCGCCGACCATCGCGACCTCGCCGGCGACTTCCAGGCCCAGGATTTCAGGCGCGCCCGGCGGCGGCGGATAGTGGCCGTTGCGCTGAGCGATATCGGGACGGTTGATGCCAGCCGCCTTCACCGCGATCAGTATCTCGCCAGGCCCCGGTTGCGGACGCCCGATGGTGTGGGGTTGCAGCGCCGAAGCCGGGCCCTTGCCGCCGTGGATTCGGATCGCGGTCATAGTCTCGACAGGCATAGACACCGCTCCAAACGCCTCGGCGAAGCTTGCGTCGCCTTGCCGTCATGTTTCAGATAGACTGGAGAGCCGATCGAGCAAAGGGAAGACGCCCCATGCTGGAGGACCCGGTTGAACCGCGGAAAATTCGCGGCGCCGCGCTGAGCGACCTGACCAGGGAAGACCTGGAGCTCTATGCCGTGGACGAGTTGGAAGACCGTATCGAGCACCTGCAGGCTGAGATCGTCCGCACCAAGGCGCAACTCGACCGCAAGAAGAGCGGCCGCGAGGCGGCGGACGCTCTGTTCCGGTTCGGTAACGATTAATATCCGTCCGCTAATCTAGGTCGCCCTCGCCCCTTGGCATGAGGATTGCAGTTAACGATCCGATAACGGGCGAGTGTCCGATGCCTGGAAAGGGCGGATATCGATGAGCGATGTGAGCATGAACGGGGCCGGACGTTTCAGGACCAGCAGCGTGCAGGATTTCGCGGCCTCCGAACTGTTCGACCGCACCTTCCAGGAAGGCATGGAACTGGTCGAGGAGACCGCCGCCTATCTGGACGGCTCGGGCCGTCAGGATTCCAAGCTGCTGTCGCGCAGCGCCGCCCTGGCCTATGCGGGCGAGAGCATGCGCCTGACCACCCGCCTGATGCAGGTGGCGTCCTGGCTGCTGGTGCAGCGCGCCGTGCGCGAGGGCGACATGGCCCCGACCGAAGCCTGCCAGGAGCGGTATCGCCTGTCAGAGCCGGCCAAGGAAGACTGCGCCGACGATCTGCCCGGCGGCCTGCTGACCCTGCTGGACCGCTCTGCGCGCCTCTATGAGCGGGTGCTGCACCTGGACAAGCGCATGTATGTCGAGGAACCGGCCGAAGACGCAGCCAACCCGGTGCTGTCCCAATTCGAGAGGCTTCAGGCCCATTACGGCAAGGACAGCTGATACTCAGTCAGGTCTGAAACGAAAAAAGCCGGCCCGCGAGGGCCGGCTTTTGCGTGTCTGGCTGACGCCTGACCTTAGGACTTGATGAAGCCGGCGAACTTCGAGTTGAAGCGCGACACGCGGCCGCCGCGGTCGAGCAGGGTCTGGTTGCCGCCGGTCCACGCCGGGTGGGTCGAGGGATCGATGTCCAGGTTCAGGGTCGCGCCTTCCTTCTGGTAGGTGGAGCGCGTCTGGTACTTGTCGCCATTGGTCATCACGACGGTGATGAAGTGGTAGTCGGGATGGATGTCTTGTTTCATCGTCTGGACCAGGACCGGGGCGGCCGCCGAGGCGGCGGGCAAATGAGGAACGGGGCGTATAGCCAACCGGCCCCGGAAAGGCAAGTCCGCGCACCCCGCCGATAAAACGCCGACGGCCGTAGACTCGCGCTCCATTCCGAGCCTTGATCGTGGCGACAACAGCCAGGGTGATATTTTGAAGCGTTACTTCGCCTATCTGATCCTGGGCGCCATGGCCCTGGGCGTGATCGTCGGCTACCTGCTGAACACCACCCTGACCCCCGCCGACGCCAAGGCCTGGGCCGGCAACCTCTCCATCATCACCGACGTGTTCCTGCGGCTGATCCGGATGGTGATCGCGCCCCTGGTGTTCTCGACCCTGGTGGCCGGCATCGCCCACATGGAGGACAGCGCGGCGGTCGGGCGCGTGGGGGTCAAGGCCCTGGTCTGGTTTTTCGGCGCCGCCCTGATCTCGCTGGTGATCGGCATGGTCATGGTTCAGATCGTCGATCCTGGCGTCGGAGTGAACCTGCCGCGTGACATCGCCGCCGAGGCGTCCAGCGTATCGACCGCCGGTTTCACACTGAAGGAGTTCATCTCGCACATGGTGCCGTCCTCGATCGTCGACGCCATGGCCAAGAACGAAGTGCTGCAGATCGTCGTGTTCTCGGTCTTCGTCGGCACCGCGATCTCACAACTTGACGACAAGGCGCCGGCCCTGATCACCGCCGCGGAGCAGTTGGCCCAGGTCATGCTCAAGGTGACCAGCTACATCATGGTGCTGGCGCCCCTGGTGATTTTCGCGGCCCTGGCCTCGACCATCGCCGTGCAGGGCATCGGCATCATCGTCGTCTACGCCAAGTTCGTGGGCGGCTTCTACGCGGCCCTGGCGATCCTGTGGGCGCTGCTGCTGGCCGCCTCGACCATCGCCGTGGGCAAGCGGTTGCCGGAACTGATCAAGGTGATGCGCGAGCCGACCTTGCTGGCCTTCTCCACCGCCACCTCCGAAGCCGCCTATCCCGGCACACTGGAGGGGCTGCAGAAGTTCGGCGCCCCGCGCAAGATCGTCAGCTTCGTGCTGCCCCTGGGCTATTCGTTCAATCTGGACGGGTCGACCATGTACACGACCTTCGCCGCCATGTTCATCGCCCAGGCCTATGGCATCGACCTGACCCTGGGTCAGGAGATTCTGATGATGGCCATGCTGATGATCACTTCCAAGGGCATCGCCGGGGTGCCGCGCGCCTCGCTGGTGGTGATCATGGCGGTGCTGCCGTTCTTCCACATCCCGGTGGAGGGAATCGCCTTGGTCCTTGGCGTGGACCACATCCTGGACATGGGCCGCAGCGCCACCAATGTGGTCGGCAACTCGGTGGCGACGGTGGTGGTCAGCGCCTGGGAGAAGCAGCTCGGTCCGGCGATGATCGACGAGAAATCGATCGAGAAGGCGGTCGCCTAGATCAGGCGGCGGCGCGGATCCGTTCCAGAATCAGCGGGTGCAGTTCCATGTTGCCGGCGACGACATTGCCGGTCTCCAGCACGTCTTCGCCCTCGTCGATGCCGGAGACCTTGCCCCCGGATTCGGTGATCAGCAGGATGCCCGCCGCCACGTCCCAGGGGCGCAGGGAGCGCTCCCAGAACCCGTCCAGGCGCCCGGCGGCGACCCAGGCCATGTCGAGCGCGGCAGAGCCGAACCGGCGCACGCCGGAGACGCGCTGACTGATCTGGTGCAGTTCCTTGAGAAAAGCGGCATGGCCCGGACGGCCGGCGAACGGAATGCCGGTGCCGAGCACGCTGTCCACCAGCTGGGTGCGGGCGGCCACGCGGATGCGCTTATCGTTGAGGAAGGCGCCCTTGCCCCGTTCGGACCAGAACATCTCGTTGGTCGCCGGGTTGTAGGTCACCGCCGCCACGATCATGTCGTCGCGCTTGAGCGCGATATTGACCGCGAACTGCGGGATGGCGTGCAAGAAGTTGGTGGTGCCGTCGAGCGGATCGACGATCCAGGTGTGGGTCTTGTCGGTGCCCTCGGTGATCCCGCTTTCCTCGCACAGGAACCCGTAGCCGGGCCGCGCCTTGGTCAGCTCCTCGATCACCACCTTCTCGGCCTTGAGGTCGGCGGCGGAGACGTAGTCGCCCAGGCCCTTCTTGGAGACCTGCAGCTCGTTGAGTTCGCCGAAGTCGCGCGCCAGCCCACGGCCGGCCTTGCGGGCGGCGTCGATCATGACTTTCAGAAGGGCGGTCGGCGTACTCACGCGGGGTCACCTAGGGGCGGCTGAATGGGCGCGGACCCTAACGGCGGGGCCCCCCATAGGCAAGCTAACCGCGCGCCTTGAGCCCAGCGTCGATCTCGGCCAGCAGAGCCTTGACCCCCACGGCAGGGCCCTGCGGGTGGGCCCAGACGTAGGATGAGACCGCCAGAAAGTCGGCGCCGGCCTCTACCAGGGGGCGGCAGTAGTCGGCGGTAATGCCGCCGATCGCAACGCACGGCGTCGACATCACCTCCTGCCAAATCGACAGCGTTTCGACCTCCGGCGTGGGCGTCACGGCCTGTTTGGTGCTGGTTTCGAAGAACGGACCGAAGGCGACGTAGTCGGCGCCGGCTTCGGAGGCCTCCATGGCCAGGTGGCGGCTGTCGTGGCAGGTGACGCCGATCATGGCGTTCGGCCCCATGGTTTTGCGCGCGGCGGCGACCGTGCCGTCGCCCTGGCCGATATGCACCCCGTCACAGCCCGAGCGTGCGGCCAGATCCGCGCGGTCGTTGAGGATCACCGCCACCCCGTGCTTTTGGGCAACCGGCAGGATGGCGCGCACGGCGCCCTCGACCTGCGCATCGGAGATGTTCTTCAGCCGGACCTGCAGGGCGGCGACGTCGCCGGCCGACAGGGCGGCCTCCAGCACGATCAGGAAGGCGGGCATGTCGGCGATGGCCGGCGGGGTGATCAGATAGAGGCGACAGGCGGGCGGGGTCATGCCCTGGCGCTAAGCCCGGCGCGGGCCGCCGTCAATGCAGGATCAGGAAGCGTAGACCTTCGGCGATCGCCCCCACGACCAGCGCGCTGCCCGCCGCGATGCCGACGAACCAAGCCAGCCGAACGCGAAGCGGCGCGCGAGGTTCAGTGATATCCGGCATCGGCGCCGACCTTTCCGCGGAAGACCCAGTAGACCCAGGCGCTGTAGGCCAGGGTGACCGGCAGCAGGATCGCCGCGCCGATCAGGATCAGCTTGAGGGCGCCGGGCGTCGAGGCCGCCTCCTCGTAGGTCATGGCATAGGGCACGATGAACGGCAGGAACCCAACCGCGAGGCCGAGGTAGCCGGACAGGAAGGCCAGGGCGGCGCCGACCATGGGCGTGTGCGGATGGGCCGTGTCGCTGCGAGCGCCCGCGTAGGCCATCAGGAGGCCGACCGCGCCCATCAGAGGGATCGGCAGAAGGGGCAGGAAACGCGGAAAGTCGATCTGGTGCGCGCCGATGCCCCAGCGGATCGCGATCAGGGGATGGATCAGAAGCGTGGCGATGCTGACCATCGCCAGGATCGCCGCGACGGCGACCGACGCACGCATCGCCCACAGGCGGCCAAGGCCGTGCAGGGCATCCTCGGTTTTCAGCACCAGCCAGCCCGCGCCGAGCAGCACGTACCCGGCGACGAGCCCCAGCGCCACCGCCAGGCTGTAGGGCGTCGCCCAATCGAGCGGCCCGCCGGCGAAGTGATCGCCCTCGACCTTGATCCCCTGGATGAAGCCGCCCAGCACCAGCCCCTGCGATAGGGTCGCCAGCAACGATCCCCCGGCGAAGGCCCAGGTCCAGAACGGCTTGCCGCGATTCCTGCCGTGCAGGCGGAACTCGAAGGCCACCCCGCGCAGGATCAGGCCCGCCAGCATGAAGGTCACCGGCAGGTAGAGGGCCGGCATCAGGATCGCATAGGCGCCTGGGAAGGCCGCCATCAGCCCGCCGCCGCCCAGCACTAGCCAGGTCTCGTTGCCGTCCCAGACCGGGGCGATGGACGCCATCATCACGTCGCGGTCTTTGTCCGAACCGGCGAAGGGAAACAGGATGCCGACCCCGAGGTCGAACCCGTCCAGCAGCACATAGAGCAGCACCGCCAGGGCCAGGAGGCCGGCCCATACCAGGGGAAGGTCGAGGGTCATTGTTCGACTCCCGCGCCGAGCGCAGAGCCGGGCGCGCGGGACATCGAGCCCTCGCCGATATCGGCTTTCACCGGACCTTCGGCGATCAGCCGAACTATGTAGAGGGGCCCGACGCAGAAGACCAAGGCGTAGACCACTACGAAGGTGAGCAGCGATACCGACACCGATGCTGCTCCAACCGGCGACACCGCGTCCACCGTGCGCAACTGGCCGTAGATCACATAGGGCTGCCGACCGACCTCCGCCGTGGCCCAGCCGGCGACGACGGCCACGAATCCCGCCGGACCCATGGCCACCGAGAACCACAGATAGAGAGAGGCGGTCTCAAGCCGTTTCATCAGCCACAGAACGAGGCCGACCACCCCTTGCAAGATCATCAGCAGGCCGAGCCCGACCATGATCCGGAAGGCCCAGAACACCACCGCCGCCGGCGGCTGATCCTTTGGCGCGAAGGCCTTCAGGCCGGGCACAACGGCGTCGGCGGCGCCGTGGGTGATCAGACTGCCGAGTTCGGGAATCGAGACGGCGAAGCGGTTGGCCTGAACCGCGCGGTCGGGCCAAGCGACGAGGTTGAAGGCTTGGTGGCCCTTGGTCTCCCAGAAGCCCTCGATAGCCGCCAACTTGGCCGGCTGATACTCGCCCACCAGCTTGCCGGAGACATCCCCGATCAGAAGCTGCAGCGGCGCCACGATCAGGGCCATGCCCACGGCCATGCGCAGAGCGATGTTGGATTCCGGCTGGCGGGGCTGGCGCAGCAGGCGCCAGGCCGAGGCTGCGCCGACCATCAGGGCGGTCGACAGATAGGCGGCCAGGACCATGTGGGCGAGGCGCGCCGGGAAGGTCGGCGAGAAGATCACCTGCAGCCAGTCGACGGCCACGAACCGGCCACGGGCGTCGATCTCGAACCCCACCGGATGCTGCATCCAACTGTTGGCCGAGATGATGAAAAAGGCCGACACCAGGGTGCCGAGGGCGACCACGCAGGTGGCCAGAAAATGCAGTCCCGGCCCGACCTTCTTGGCCCCGAACAGCATGACCCCTAGGAAGCTGGCCTCCAGGAAGAAGGCGGCCATCACCTCGAACGCCAGCAACGGCCCGAGCACCGGCGACGCCTTGGCCGAGAACACGCTCCAGTTAGTGCCGAATTCGTAGCTCATCACCACACCCGACACGACGCCCATGCCGAAGGAGATGGCGAAGATCTTGAGCCAGAAACGGTACAGGGTGTGAAAGCTCTCCCGCTTGGTCGCCAGCCACAGCCCTTCCAGCACCGCCAGGTAGCTGGCCAGGCCGATGGTGAAGCTGGGGAAGATGATGTGCCAGGCGATGGTGAAGGCGAACTGCAAGCGCGCCAGAAGGATCGCGTCCAGATGCATGTCGACTCCAGGAACGAGCGGGCCTGTTCCCTACTGAACCCACCATAGGCCTCGGTTGCGCTGCATCAAACCCAAGCCGTTTTGCCGCACAGTTTTTTGCTGCGAATGAGTTGCAACGGCATTCGCATGTGCTACATAAGAATGGCTCGCACGAGACTCGTCGCGCGAACAGGAAACGCCAGGGCCATGTACGTCTGCAATTGCAACGGCATCCGCGAGAAGGACGTTCACTCCGCAATCGATTGCGGCGCCGAGCGGCCGTCGGACGTTTTCCGTCATTGCCAGTCCGCACCCCAATGCGCCAAATGCGTCTGTGAGATGCGACGGATGATTCAGGCTTCCGAGGAGGCTCTGCGCTTCGCCGCTCAATAGTTGAGAGGACGGCCATGCAGGGCGATCGCGACATCATCAAGCTGCTGAACGCGGTGCTCACCAACGAGCTGACGTCGGTCAACCAGTACTTCCTGCACGCCCGCATGCTGCAGAACTGGGGGCTCAATCGCCTCGGGAAGATCGTCTACGACGAATCGATCGAGGAGATGAAACACGCCGACAAGCTGATCAAGCGCATCCTGTTCCTGGACGGCCTGCCCAACCTGCAGGACCTGCACAAGCTGGCCATCGGCGAGAACATCCGCGAGGTGCTGACCTCGGACCTGTCGCTGGAAATCAAGGGCCGCGCGACCCTGGTCCCCGGCGTCACCCAGTGCGAGGCGGCCAAGGACTACGTCACCCGCGAACTGCTGGTGGACATCCTGTCGGACACCGAGGACCACATCGATTTCCTGGAAACCCAGGTGACCCTGCTCAACAGCCTCGGCGACCAGAACTACCTGCAAAGCGCGCTCGGCGAACTCGAAGGCTAGTCGGCCCTCATCGCCTTGAAGGCCGCCAGCGCCCGCTGGCGCGCCATGGCGTGATCCACGATCGGACCCGGATATCCCTCCACGCCCTGTCCGGGCTGATGGATGGTCTTGGCCGGCAGATGCGCCAGCTCCGGAATCCAGCGTCGTACATATTCCCCGTGCGGATCGAACCGCTCGCCCTGCGCCACCGGGTTGAAGATGCGGAAGAACGGCGCGGCGTCGGCGCCGGAGCCTGAGCTCCACTGCCAGTTGGCCGGGTTGTTGGCCTCGTCGGCGTCCACCAGGGTGTCCCAGAACCAGGCCTCGCCCTCACGCCAGTCGATCAGCAGGTGCTTGATCAGGAACGAGGCCACGACCATCCGAACGCGGTTGTGCATGAACCCCGTGGTCCACAGCTGGCGCATGCCGGCGTCGACCATCGGATAGCCGGTGCGCCCTTCCTTCCACGCCTGCAGGCCCTCGGGGTCGTGACGCCATTGGAAGCGGTCGAAGTCGCGGCGGATGTTCCGCTCGTAAAGGGCGCCGTGCTGGTAGAGCAGATGGTGATTGAACTCGCGCCAGCCGAGCTCGGCCATGAACTTGGCGGCGGCCGGGCCGCCCGCCTTCTCGATCGCCGCGCGGATCTGGCGCGGCCCGATCTCGCCCCAGTGCAGATGCGCCGACAAGCGCGAGGTCCCGGCGATGTCCGGCCGGTCACGGCCGCGCGGATAGTCGTCCAGATGCGCGCGGATGAATTGGGTCAGGGCGGCATGGGCCCCCGCCTCGCCGGGCGTCCCCTCGAAATCCTTCGACCAGTCCGGCTTCGAAGGCTGCAGCGTCCAGTCGTCGATAGGGTCGCTGTCCGGCCACTGGTCGGGCGCAGGGATTTGCTCCGGCGCACGGTGGACTACCGTGTCTTCGATCACGCCCTGTGCCGCTTTCCAGAACGGTGTGAACATCTGATAGGTGCCGCCGGTCCCAGTCTTCACCGCCCACGGCTCCACCAGCAGTGACCCGTTGCACGAGATGGCGCCGAACTCCGCCTTCAGGTCGCTATCGCGGCCCACCGCCGACTGGCCGTAGAGCCGGTTCCAGAACAGCTGGGCGCGCAACTCCTGAGCCAGGGCCGGCAGGATCATCGCCGGATCGCCGCGCCGCAGGATCAGCCGCGAGCCGCGCGAGCGCAGGTCGGCGTCGAGCGAGCGCAGGGACTTGTCCAGCCACCACAGCGAGGCGGCGCCCCAATCGCGCCCGTCCGAGGCCTGATGCAGGATGAACAGCGGAATCACCGGCCGCCCGGTGGCCACGGCCGCCGCCAGCGCCGGGTTGTCGGCTAGGCGCAGGTCCTGACGCAGCCACAGGATCACGGGAAGATCGGAAAGCCGCGGCGAAGACATCGCGTCTGATACGGATCGCGGCGGCGGCCGGATCACGAAACCAGCGGCCTCGGTGGCCGTTCAGTCTTCAGACAATCGCCGGAGACGAACCATGCTGCAAGGGATCGGTCAGGAACTGGAAACCCTGATCAACGCCGAAGGGCGCTCCAGAAACCATGTGGCGGAGGGCGTGGCATTGTGCGCCGGGGCGGTGCTGCTGTCGGCCTTCCTCGCCGCCAAGGCCGCGCCGACGCGTAAGAACCCCAAGCGCTATCTGGAGAACGAGCTGCTGCAGCATCCCAAGATCGAGCCGCCGCGCAAATCCTTCGCCCTGGTCTGGCCGCCGCTGTTCCTGACCCTGACCCTGTCGGGCCTGCGCATCTGGAACGCGCCGGCGAGCAAGGAGCGCACCAAGGCCCTGGGCTTCTGGGGCGCGGTGCAGGGGCTGAACGCCCTGTGGATGCTGTGGGGCCCGCGCCGCCAGAGCGCGACCCTCGCCACTGCCGCCGCCACTCTCGGCAGCGCCGTCGCCTACATGAACAGCGCGCGCAAGGTCGATGGCCCGGCCGCGGCCATGGTCAGTCCGTATCTCGGCTGGATCAGCTTCGCCGGCATCCTCACCGAGGAGCTATGGCGCAAGAACCGCGACCGCCCGACGATCCACTAAGAGAAGCGACTACTCCGCCGCCTGGCGCGTATCGCCGATCTTGGCGTTGAGTTCGCCTGCCGCGTAGCGCTTAGCCATCACGGCGGTCGACAGCGGCTTAATCTTGGAGGCCTGGCCTTCGCAGTTGAACTGAACGAAGCGTTCCTGGCACAGCTTGCGCATGGCGTCCTTGGCCGGCTTGAGGAAGGCGCGCGGATCGAACTCGCCCTTCTTCTCGGACAGGATTTTGCGGATCGCGCCGGTCATGGCCATGCGGTTGTCGGTGTCGATATTGACCTTGCGCACGCCGTTCTTGATGCCGCGCTGAATCTCTTCCACGGGCACGCCCCAGGTCTGGGGCATCTGGCCGCCGTACTCGTTGATGATGTCCTGCAGGTCCTGCGGCACCGACGACGAGCCGTGCATCACCAGGTGGGTGTTGGGCAGGCGGCGGTGGATTTCCTCGATCACGTTCATGGCCAAGACAGCGCCGTCCGGCTTGCGCGAGAACTTATAGGCGCCGTGGCTGGTGCCCATGGCGATGGCCAGGGCGTCGACCTGGGTCGCCTGGACGAAGCGAACGGCCTCGTCCGGATCGGTCAGCAGGGACGAGTGGTCGAGCTTGCCCTCGAAGCCGTGGCCGTCTTCCGCTTCGCCCATGCCGGTCTCCAGCGAACCGAGCACGCCCAGCTCGCCCTCGACCGACACGCCGCACGAGTGGGCCATGTCGACTACCTGGCGGGTGGTTTCGACGTTGTAGTCGTAGTCGGCGGGGGTCTTGGCGTCGGCCTTGAGGCTGCCGTCCATCATCACGCTGGTGAAGCCGTACTGGATGGCGGTGGCGCAGGTCGACGGGCTGTTGCCGTGGTCCTGGTGCATGCAGACGGGGATGTTGGGATAGAGCTCGACCAGGCCGTCGATCAGGTACTTCAGCACCACGTCGTTGGCGTAGGAGCGGGCGCCCCGACTGGCCTGGATGATGACCGGCGCGTTGACGGCCTCGGCCGCCTCCATGATCGCCAAGCCCTGTTCCATATTGTTGATGTTGAACGCGGGCAGACCGTAATCGTGCTCGGCCGCGTGATCCAGCAGTTGCCTCAGAGTGATGCGCGCCATCGTCCCCTAGTCCTCTATCAGGCTTCCAACGCCGCCACGCCGGGCAGGGTCTTGCCTTCCATCCATTCCAGGAATGCGCCCCCCGCGGTCGACACGAAGGTGAAATCCTCCGTCACGCCCGCCGCATTCAGGGCCGCCACCGTATCACCGCCGCCGGCCACCGCCACCAGCTTACCAGATTTGGCCAGGGACGCCGCGTGCCGCGCCGCCTCCATGGTGCCCTTGTCGAAGGGCGGAATCTCGAACACGCCGAGCGGACCGTTCCAGACCAGGGTCTTGGAGTTGCCGATGGCGCGGCACAGGCGCTCCACGGTCTCGGGACCGGCGTCCAGGATGCGCTCGTCCTCATCGACTTCGCCAAGTCCCCGCACGCGGGCCGCGGCGCCGGGCGCCAGCTTTTCGGCGACCACGATATCCAGCGGCAGGAACAGCTTGCAGTTGTTCTGGCCGGCGAGGCGGATGATGTCGCGGGCGGTCTCGGCCAGTTCCTTCTCGCAGTAGGAGGCCCCGACGTCGTGCCCTTGGGCATAAAGGAAGGTGTTGGCCATGCCGCCGCCGATGGCCAGCTTGTCGAGCTTGGTCACCAGGTGGCGCAGAAGCTCCAGCTTGGTCGAGACCTTGGAGCCGCCGACGATGCCGATCACCGGCCGCTCGGGGTTGCCCAGCGCCTTGTCCAGGGCGTCGAGCTCGCGGCGCATGGCTTCGCCGGCATAGGCGGGCAGCAAGCGCGCGACGCCTTCTGTTGAGGCATGGGCGCGGTGCGCGGCGGAAAAAGCGTCGTCGACATAGAGATCGCCAAGCGCGGCAAGGTCCTTGGCGAAAGCGGGGTCGTTCTTCTCTTCGCCGGCGTGGAAGCGCAGGTTCTCCAGCAGCAGGACACCGCCGGGCTGCAGCGCGGCGACGGCCTTTTGCGCGGTCGGGCCGATACAGTCGTCGGCGAAGGCGACCGGCTTGCCGAGCAGGTCGGCCAGGGGCTGCACCACCGGCTTCAGGCTCATGGTCGCGACGCGCTTGCCCTTGGGCCGGTCGAAGTGGGCCAGCAGCACCACCTTGGCCCCGGCGTCGGTCAGCTTGGCGATGGTCGGCATGGCCGAGCGCAGGCGGGTGTCGTCCGACACGCAGCGCTTGCCGTCCGCGCCCTCAGCCATCGGCACGTTGAAGTCGACGCGCACCAGGGCCGTCTTGCCCTGGATATCGGTCGCTTCATCCAGGGTGCGGAACGGCATCTAGAGGAACTTGCCCATGGCCAGGGCCGTGTCGGCCATGCGGGTCGAGAAGCCCCACTCGTTGTCGTACCAGCTGAGCACCCGCACCAGCTTGCCGTCGATCACCTGGGTCTGGGGAAGGGCGACGGTCGAAGAGGCGGCGATGTGGTTGAAGTCGATCGACACCAGCGGCTCGTCGGTGATCGCCAGGACGCCCTTCATCGGGCCCTCGGCGGCGGCGCGGATGGCGGCGTTGACCTCTTCCACCGTGGTGTCGCGGCCCGGCACGATCTTCAGGTCGATGACCGAGACGTTGGGGGTCGGTACCCGGATCGAGGAGCCGTCGAGCTTGCCCTTCAGCGCCGGCAGCACCAGGCCGACGGCCTTGGCCGCGCCGGTGGAGGTCGGGATCATCGACACCGCCGCGGCGCGGCCGCGGTAGAGGTCCTTGTGCATCTGGTCCAGCGAGGGCTGGTCGTTGGTGTAGCTGTGCACGGTGGTCATGTAGCCGCGCTCGATGCCCAGCAGGTCGTTCAGCACCTTGGCCACCGGGGCCAGGCAGTTGGTGGTGCAAGAGGCGTTGGAGACGACGATGTCGCCGGCGGTCAGCACCTCTGTGTTGACGCCGTAGACGATGGTCTTGTCGGCGTTATCGCAGGGGGCGGACACCAGCACGCGCTTGGCCCCGCCGGCGAGGTGGGCGGCGGCCTTGTCGCGGGTGGCGAAGATGCCTGTGCATTCGAAGGCGATATCGACTCCGAGGTCGGCGTGCGGCAGCTGCGACGGGTCGCGGATGGCGGTGACCTTGATCGGGCCGAAGCCGATGTCGAGGCTGTCGCCGTCGACCTTGACCACCCCGGTGAAGCGGCCATGCGAGGAGTCGTAGCGCAGCAGGTGGGCGTTGGTCTCGATGGGGCCGAGGTCGTTGATCGCCACCACCTCGATGTCGCGGCGCCCGTGCTCGTAGATCGAGCGCAGAACCAGGCGGCCGATGCGGCCGAAACCATTGATGGCGACGCGGAGAGCCATGTCGAACTCCTGCTGCGGGCGCCTAGGGATGGAGGAGGCACCCTGCGTGGGCGAGATATGTGTTTGGACGCGCGGTTTTGCGTCCGAAGGGCGTCGAGTCAAGCCTTGAGGGGTGCAAAACGCGACGGCTCCGCTTGGAGGCGCGGCGATTGGCCCTATCCGTCGTCGTCCGATGAGTCCGATCTGGCCGGCGGCGCGCGCTGTCCGAATCGGTTCTTCTTCGGCTTACCCGAGGCCTTGGCCGCGATCTCCCTGAGCTTGAAGCCCTGCATGGCCGACAGCGGCGCCCCCGCGGCGCCCTTGTCCGGATCGGCGAAAGCGCGGCCGTAGGTCTTGACCCGGGTGCTGACCGACTCGAGGAACTCGCCCTCCCATTCCGACAACGCGATTCCGGCCTTGTCCGCCGTGCGTTTGGCGCGCTTCAAGGCGTTCAAGGCGGCGCGCTTGGCCGCCTCGCGGGGATCAGGCCGCTTGGGAGGCTTCTTGCTCTGCACCTATGGCGCGCGGCCCTTACAGACCGCCGATGGCCGACAGGTACAGGTCGAGGATCGCCTCTTCCTCCATCCGCTTGGCCTTGTCCTGTTTGCGCAGACGCACGACCTTGCGCAGGATCTTGACGTCGAAGCCCTCGCCCTTGGCTTCGAGGAACACTTCCTTGATGTCGGCGGCCACGGCGGCCTTGTCCTCTTCGAGGCGTTCGACGCGTTCGATGATGGTCTTCAGGCGGGTCTGGGCGGTGGCGTTCAGCACTTCGATGCTGGAGGAATCGTCGGCCATGCGGAAAGCGTCTCCAAGGGCGCAGTAACGGGTACGGGTTTGGCGGGACCCTAGCGGCTAGGTCTCGCCGGTAGAACGGCTTTCAGGAAGTTATCCCCAGACCAGGCCGCGCCGTCCTCAGTTGAGATGCAGCGACAGGATGATCGCCACGAACGCAAGGTAGAACGCCGCCATCGACGACAGCCAGGCGCGCGACATCCGCCCGCTCCTGAACCCCATGAACAGCACGATCACCGCCGCCAGGGTAACGCCCCCCGCCACGATCAGCGATGGATCGAGAATCCAGGGGGTGAAGAACAGGCCGAAGGCGGTAGGGATGGTGGCCTGGATCATCATGGCGCCGGAGATGTTGGCCAAAGCCAGCTTCACCTTGCCCTGGCGAATCCAGATGATGGCGTTGAGCGTCTCTGGCAATTCGGTGGCGATGGGGGACAGCAGCAGGGCCAGCAACTGCGGCTTGAGGCCAAGGTGGTGGCCGAGCGCGTCGATCTGGCCGACGAACAGGCGCGAGGCGATGAAGATCACCCCGAGGGCGGCCACGGTCTGGATCACCGCCAGGCGGGTGGCCGGATGGGCCGAGCGGGGGGCTAGCTTCAGCGGCTCCAGTTCGCCCTCGCTCTCGCCCTGCTCGCCGCGGGTTTCCTGCCAGACGTAGGCGCCGTAGGCGGCCAGGAACACCACCCCCAGCCACGGCTTGAAAGCAAAGGCGATCAGGCCGGCGGTGAGCTTGAACACGAAGATGGCCAGGAACCAGCCCTGGTCGCGGCTCAATCCCTTGAAGTCTTCGGCGGCGGTCGCGGTCTTGAGCGGGCGCTTGGCGGCGTAGAGGGTCCAGGCGGCCACGGCGTAGGCGATGGTGGCCAGGACCAGCGGTCCGCCCAGCGCCGCGCCGACGCCGATCTGTTTTTGGGCGGGCGTGGCGCCGAAGGCCACGGCGACGAAGGTGATCACGCTTTCGGGCAGGGCGGTGCCGAACGCCGCCAGGATGGTGCCGGTCGCTTTCTGGCCGACCGCGAAACGGTCGCCGATCCACTCGACCCCGTTCACGAAGAACTCGCAGGCCAGATAGATCAGACCGGCGGAGCCGAGCAGGATCAGGATGGTGAGGTAAAGCGGCATGGTGGGACTCTTCGGGGGTCGGGCGGCGGACAGGCCAATGGCGCGGCGCCCCTCGCCCAACCCATCAGGCGGAGGCCGCGACCACTGGTCTCGCCAAACCGGAAACTCCGGCCACCCGCGCCATGATCCCGAAAGACCAAGTATGTTGACGCGGGCCCTGCTGAAACGCGCAGGCGGCTACTCCCCAAAGGATGACAGGGTTCTAGCAGCCGTCCGCCGCCGGTCAACCGGGGCCCGTCAACTGGAGAGGGGCGCGCCGGGCAGATACAAGGTGATCGGACGGATTTCGTAAAGCGCGCTGGGATTGGCTTCGCCCAGTTCGGTGAGGGCGGCGACGGCGGCGTCGAGGTCCGGGAAATCCATCACATAAAAGCCGAGCAACTGCTCCTTGGTCTCGGCGAAGGGCCCGTCGGTGACCACGCGGCGCTTGCCGCGCTGCAGGGTTGAGGCGGTGACGGTAGGGCCCAGACGTGCGGCGGGGCCAAGCCGACCCTCGTCCAGCAGCTTGTCGTGGACCCGATGCATATCGGCCATCAGGGCGTCATCCTCCGCCTGAGACCAGGACTGGACGATGGCTTCGTCGTGATAGGCCAGGACGGCGTAAAGCATGGGGTTCCCTTTCCGGTGTCTCAAGCCAGGACGCATCGGGCCCGCGCCAGCCGACATTCGCCCGTCAGCCTGCGAGCTTTCCCAGGCCATAAAAAGGGATCAATGTCGGACCAAGGTCCGGTCGAAGACCATGGAGGAGGTTCGCATGACGGCTCGCATCGCAGCGCTCGGCGCCCTGGGCGTGCTCGCAATCGCCATGGCCGCCTCCGCGCCCCTGACCAAGGCCTCGGCCCAGGACAGAGCGCGTCAGTGTTTCCGCGCTTCGGACTGGCAGGGCACCACCTCGGGTGGGCCCCGCGACCTCTATGTCCGGATCGGGATGAAGGACGTCTGGCACGTGGGGCTGGCGCAGGACTGCCACGGCGCCACCTATCCGGGCCCTGTGCAGGTGATCGCCAACATCACCGGAAACAACGAAATCTGCGCCGCCGCCGACCTGCAGATCAGCGTGGCGCCCCAGGGCTTTTCCAACTCGACCTCCTGCATCGTCGGCAGCCTGCAAAAGCTGACCCCGGCTCAGATCGCGTCCCTGCCGCGCAAGGCGCTGCCGTAACCGGGAATCAAAAACGCCGCCTGGGCATCCAGACGGCGTTCGATAGACCGGCGATTTGCCGAGCTTAGCCCTGGCGGGCCTTGAAGCGCGGGTCGGTCTTGTTGATCACATACAGACGGCCCTTGCGGCGCACCAGCTTGCAGTCGCGGTGGCGACCTTTGAGCGACTTGAGCGAGCTGCGGACCTTCATGACGTCTACTCTTCGGCGGGCCGCTCGAACCAGCGGCCAGTGATCAGGAGGGCGTGCTATTAGTGGCTGGTCCGATTTGAGTCAATCTCGGGCTTTTGATTGAGGCGAACGGGCGGCTGCGTCTAGCCTAGCGCATATGGACCGTCGCGCCTTCATGATCCTCACCGCCGCCGGCCTTTTGCAGCCGGAGAGCTCGACGCCGGTCGCGGCCGTCCCGGACCCCGCCCCCCTGCCGCCGCCCGATCCCGTGCTGGTCAAGTTCGACGCCTGGATGGGCGACTTCCAGATCCGCGCCATCTCCGCCGGCTGGCCCGCAGACCTGATCACCCGCGAACTGTCGGGTCTGACCCCCAATCCCCGGGTCATGCAGCTAGACAACCAGCAACCGGAGTTCTCGCGGCCGTTCGGCGACTACATGCGCTCCTCGGTGACCGACAACCGGGCGATCAGGGGCCGCACCAAGAAGGCCGAGATCGTGCAGATGCCCGAGATCGAGACCCGCTTCGGCGTGCCAGGCGACATCCTGACCGCCATCTGGGCTCAGGAATCGGCGTTCGGAACCTTTCAGGGCGACCTGGACGTGATCCGCTCCCTGGCCACCCTGGCCGCCGAAGGCCGCCGCCGCGACTGGGCCGAGGCGCAGATTTTCGCCGCTCTCAAGATGATTCAGACCGGCGAGGCGACGCGGGACCAGATGCGCGGATCGTGGGCCGGGGCCATGGGCCAGACCCAGTTCATCCCCGAGGCCTATCTGGCCACAGCCGTGGACGCCGACGGCGACGGCAAGCGCGACATCTGGCATTCGGCGCCCGACGCCCTGGCCTCGGCGGCCAACCTGCTGGCCAAGGGCGGCTGGCGGCGCGGCGAGATCTGGGCCCGAGAGGTGACCTTGGCGCCGCAGTTCGACCTGTTCATGACCGAGGGGCCGCGCCTGACCCCCGCCGAGTGGGAGACCGCCGGAGCCAAACGCGCAGATGGCCTGCCGTGGAACGACGCCGACAGGTTGAGCCAGGCGCAACTGGTGGTCCCGGCAGGCGCCGAGGGACCGGCGTTCCTGCTGTTCCCCAACCACTTCACGATCCGCAAGTACAACAACTCCACCGCCTACGCCCTGGCCGTGGGCCTGCTGGCCGACCGCATCGCCGGGGCCGACCCCCTGACCATCGCTTGGCCCACCGGCCTGCCTCTGTCCCTGGCCGACCGCATTGGGGCGCAAAGGGGGCTGATCGCCCTGGGCTTCGACCCCGGCGCGCCCGACGGGGTGATCGGGACCAAGACGCGTGTGGCTATCCGCGCCTGGCAGAAGGCTCGCGGCCTCCCCGCCGACGGCTACCTGACCCCGGCCCTGTCGGCGCAGATTCAGGCTGAGGTCATGCCCCTGCTTCCACCCGCCGCATCCTCTTCCTTGGGCCCCGACGCAACGCCGCATTAAGCATTAACGCCGATCCTGGGCCCCGAATCGGGACCCAGGGCTGCATGCTTCAGATCATCGGCATCTTGCACGGTGTTCGGCAGCTACCTCATGTCCGGCGGCAAGCTGGACGTGATCATCGAGGCCGCGCCGCACGAACTGATGGCCATCGGCGGCGCCGGCGTGGCCGCGTTCATGATCTCCAACAGCATGGCCACCATCAAGGGCGTAGGGGGCGGCTTCGGCAAGGTGTTCAAGGGGCCAAAGTGGAAGCCCCAGGACTACCGCGACCTGCTGTCTCTGCTGTTCCTGCTGACCAAGACCATGAAGTCCAAAGGCGTGATCGCCCTGGAAAGTCACATCGAGAAGCCGGGCGAGAGCAACATCTTCGGCAAATTCCCGAGGATCACCCACGACCACTTCGTCGTCGATTTCATCTGCGACACCCTGCGGATGATGACCATGAACCTGGAGGATCCGCACCAGGTCGAGGACGCGATGGAGAAGCAGCTCGAAAAGCACCACCATGAGGCGCTCGGTGTGGCTCACGCTCTGCAGGGCCTGGCCGACGCCCTGCCCGCGCTGGGCATCGTCGCCGCCGTGCTGGGCGTCATCAAGACCATGGGCTCGATCACCGAGCCGCCGGAAATCCTGGGCGGCATGATCGGCGGCGCCCTGGTCGGCACCTTCCCGGGCGTGTTCCTGGCCTATGGCCTGGTCGGTCCGTTCGCCACGCGGCTGAACGAGACGGTCGAGGAGGAAGGATCCTTCTACAAGATCATCCAGGCGGTACTGGTCGCACACCTGCACGGCAACGCGGCGCAGATCTCGGTCGAAATCGGCCGCGGCAGCGTGCCATCGACGGCCCAGCCCAGCTTCCTGGAAATGGAAGAAGCGCTGAACAATATCCCCAACGACTGATAAAATAAGCGCCGTATAAGCTTAGCCTTTGGCGCAAAACGACTTGCGAACGCCAAAGGCGACGGCATATTGCGCGGCAGCGTCGCATTGGCGGCTTGCCGGTTGACCTCGAAACAGGCTAACTCGGCGATGCGCTGATGCTATTTAGGCGCACTAACCTCCAAAGGGGACCAGGACCATGACCTCCGAAGCTCTTCGTAAGATTCTCGTCGCCGGCGCCGCCGTTGCTGCTCTTTCGGTTGTTGCTTGCCAAAAGAAGGCTGAAGTCGCTGCTTCCGACGCCGCTGCCGCCGCTTCTGACGCGACTGCCGCTGCTTCTGACGCCGCTGCCGCCGCTTCCTCGGCTGCCGACGCCGCGACTGCCGCCGCCTCTTCGGCTGCCGACGCTGCTTCTTCGGCTGCGCCGAAGTAAGACGACAACTACGCCTAGCGTAGTTGAAGGGCCGCCCTCGGGCGGCCCTTCTCATTTCTGGGTCCTATTTTGCCGCTAGACCCCGCCGCCCTGAACTGGACGCCCGAAGGCGCCCCCCGCTCCCAGCGGTTCGGCGACATCTATTTTTCGCGCGAAGGCGGGCTCGATGAGACCCGCGCGGTGTTCCTGCACGGCTGCGGGATGCCGGATGTCTGGCGCGGCCGCTCCCATTTCACCGTCGGCGAACTCGGCTTCGGCACAGGGCTGAACATCCTGGCGCTGTTGGAGCTGTGGCAGGCCACACGCCAGCCGGGCCAGGCCCTGTCGATATTCTCGGTCGAGGCCTATCCGCTATCGCGCGATGAAGCCGAGCGCGCGCTTTCCGCCTGGCCTGAACTGTCCGACCTCTCACAAGGCCTGCTCGACGCCTGGCCGCGCCTGGCGCCCGGCGTACACCGAATCGCCTGGCCCGACCTGGGCGCCACGCTCGATCTGGCCATCGGCGAGGCGCAGTGGGCGCTGGAGCAATGGAGCGGGGCGGCGGACGCCTGGTTCCTGGACGGCTTCTCCCCCGCCCTCAACCCGCAGATGTGGCGGCCCGAGGTGCTTCGCGCCGTCGCCGCGAAATCCACACCCGGCGCGGTCATCGCCACCTTCACCGTGGCCGGGGCCGTGCGGCGCGGGCTGCAGGCGGCCGGCTTCACCGTCGACAAACGGCCCGGTCACGGCGCCAAGCGCGAGCGGCTGGAGGCGCGTCGGCCGGGCGTTGTCGAACCCGCCCCGCCCAGGCCGAGCGTGGCGGTGATCGGCGCGGGCATCGCCGGTGCGGCTCTGGCGCGGGCGCTGAAAGCTCTGGAGCTCGACCCCGTCATCGTCGAAGCCGATACGGCCGGCGCCGGGGCGTCGGGCAATCCGGCAGCCCTGGTCACCCCGGCGCTCGACGCGGGCGGCGGGGTCCGCGCGCGCTTCTATGCCCAAGCCTTCGCCCGGGCGGCGGACCTCTATTGCGCCACGGCAGGCGTGGTCGCCAACCAGGGCGTGCTGCAACTCCAGGCCGTGGAGCGGGACGCCGCGCGGTTCGAGGCGGTCATGGCGGGCGATGTATTCGCGCCGGGCGCGCTGGAAAGCGTGACTGCCGATCAGGCCTCACGGGCCCTGGGTGAGCCGGCGGCGAGCGGCGGCCTGCGGTTCACCGAAGGGCTGGTTGTCCATCCGCTTGTGCTGTTGGATCACTGGCTGGCCGCAACCCGGCGGATCACCGCCACAGTCGCGGCGCTGCGGCGAGACGCCGAAGGCTGGAGCCTGCTGGACGACGCCGGCGGCGTGGTGCTGCAGGCCGATGTGGTGTGCGTGGCGGCCGGCACCATGGGTGACGCCCTTTTGCAGGAACCCTTGCCCCTCATACCCGTGCGCGGCCAGGCCAGTTGGGCCGAGGGGCTGGCCCTGCCCTGCGCCGCCGCCTGGGGCGGATACGCCGCGCCTTTCGCAGGCGGAGTGCTGTTTGGCGCCACCCACGACCGCGGACGCACCGACACCGCCGTCGATGACGCCGACCACGAGCGCAACCTCGACACCCTTGGCAAGGCTCTTCCCGTCCTGGCCCAAGCCGCCCGCCGCCTGTCCCTGAGGGGGCGCACCGGTATCCGTGCCACAACTTCCGACCGCATGCCCGTGGCCGGCGCCGTGGCCGAAAACCTCTATGTGCTGGGCGGGCTGGGCTCGCGCGGCTTCACCACCGCGCCGCTCCTGGCCGAGCATATCGCCGCCTTGATAGCCAATACGCCCTCGCCGCTGCCTCTAGACCTGCATGCGGCCGTCGGACCCTCGCGCCTGCAAAAAAAGCGGCCCGCTCCCACCGCTTGTTAACCGCGCTCTGCTTAGAGAGGGAAGGAGTAGAGGTCCTTCCATGGCTGACGACGCCGCCCGATACCTTGGTTTTGCCTTCGCCAGCGCCGATCTGTTGTTCGAGCTGAACAGCGGCGGCGTGGTTGCCTTCGCCGTCGGCGCCGCGCGTCAGGTGGCGGGGATGGACCTGGACGCCATGAAGGGCAGCGCCTGGCGCGATTTCGTGGCCGAAGAGGACCAGGGCATCGTCGAGGCCTTCCTGGGCGGCCTGGAGCCGGGCGACCGGCGCGGGCCCATCCGTATCGGCCTGAAGCCCAAGGCCGGCCGCAAGCTGAAGCGATACGGCGCCCTGTGCGCCTGTCGTCTGCCGCAGATGGACCCCTACATCTCCTGCTCACTGACACTGCGCGTGCTCGGCGAAGCCCACGGCGAGGCCAAGGGCAAGAACGGGCTGCACACGTCCGAGAGCTTCGCCGCCATCGCCCAGATGGTGGAGACGCCCGAGACCGTGTCGGCCCTACGCCAGGTCGGCGTCGACTGCGGCCAGGGCTTCCTGTTCGGGCGGCCGGAGCCCCAGCCCATGCCGGTGCAGCGTCCGAGCTCGGCGATGGCGGCCCAGCGCTGAGGCCAGCGGCCGCTCGATCAGGCGGTAGCAGATCAGGCCGGCGCCCAGCGCGAGCGCAAAACCCAGCGGAACCCTGATCCAAGGCGACAGCTCCGGCGTCAGCCATTTCAAGACGCACACCACCGGCAACTGGCAAATGTAGAGCGAATAGGACGCGTCGCCGATCGCATCGAGCGGGCGGCCCACCCGGTCCGGACCCGACGCCCCGGCGGCTTCCAGCACCAGCGCGCCGGCCAGGATCAATGCGGCGGGCGGCGCCCAGATCAGCGGCCGCCAGAAATCGCTGCGCACGCTGCCCAGTTGCAGTCCGGCGAACATCAGGACTCCAAGCCCGAGAATGACCCAGCCCCAGCCGGCGCCGGCCCCGCGCAGGTCGCCTTTGCTCCACAGCCGTGCCAGCCCGACCCCGATCAGAAACTCCAGCAGCAGTGGATTGGCGCCGAAGGTGTAGGTCTGGTGATAGATCAAACCCACCAGGGCCATAACCGAGACCAGGCCGCACAGCACCTGCAACCGCCGTTGAAGCGGCGCGGCCAGAGCCAGGGCGAAGGCGAGGTAGAAGAAGGCCTCGTAAGTCAGGGTCCAGCCGCTGACCAGCAGCGGAAAGGCGTCCCCCGCCGGGTCATTGTGCGGGATGAACAATAGCGAGAGCACCAGGTGCAGCGGCTCGAACTGAGCCACCGGCATCGCCTGCGGCCGCCACGGCACCAGGACCGCCACCGCAAGGGTCGCCAGCCAGTAGAGCGGCGCCACCCTGGCCGCCCGCGCGATCAGGAACCGGCCCGGCGACACGGCCCGGCCCTCGCTGGCGTTCCACAGCACGAAGCCGGAGATGATGAAGAACAGATCCACCCCCGCCGCCCCGACCGCGAAGTCCTGGCCCGACCATTGGCAGGCGTGGAACAGGGTCACGCTGAGAGCGGCGACCGCACGCAGTCTTTGGATGGAGGAGAGCCTGATCACGCTCCCGATGTTTCACGCAGCCGCTGGCGAGGCAAGGAAACCCTAGGCGGGGTCTCCGGCGCCTTCGACGAATTCAGGCCATACACCCTGCAGGCGATAGACGCTCCAGCCATCGCCGGCCGGCGCGCGCTAGCCCGGATTGAGCAGGCTGAATTCCCAGGCGTCGTCGCCTCGCGTTTCCCCAGGCAGCAGATCGCGGAACGCCAGGTCCTTGCGGGCCGCGTAGGCATCCTCGATCCGGCGCGTCAGCAGCCGTCGAACGCTGCCAGATGCTCATGGATGTTCATGGAAAGACGCTCTCCAACGGACCCGCATCCTGCCCCGCGGACCTGACTTTCGGCCTAACAAAGAGAGTCAACGGAAGGTTGCCCTTTGTGGGCTGATGCAACGATGGGCGGGCTTTGCGCATTGTGGGCGGTAGACCCCGCAATCCATGCGCCGGAGACTCCGATGACCGACCACGCGGCCCCCATCAGCCACACCACCCCGCGCACAGGCTTGCCGCCGGTGAGCCGCGGCTTCGTTCTCGGCGCCGTCGTCGGCTTAGTCATCGGCGTCGGCTTCGCCATGGCCGGCGGGATCAAGACCAAGCCGAGCTGGACCGACGCCTCGGCCGCGTGGATGAAACTGCCTGAGCAAACCTCCATGGGTGTCCCGCCCCAGACGTTCGCCATTCCCGGCTCGTCCTACGATTTCGGCGGCGTCGCCCAGCCGTTGAACCCGACCGTGACCGACACCGCCGCCATCATCCGCATCGATCTGGCGGCTCAGGCCGGACGGGTCGGGTTGTCCCTGGCGCGTCCGGATGGCGGCGAACTGGTATCCCGGGAAGCGGTGATCACGCCGCAGCAGGGCGAGACGACCGTCTATCTGCACACCGTTCCCGGCTCTGGTCCGGTGACCCTGCTGCTGCGCGCGGCCGACAACAACGGCGCGGGCGTCTCGGCCAAGGTCTCCAAGGTGCAGTCGGCGACCGCGGCCTGAGTTTCGCGGTGGGCAGTGAGCTCAAGTTCGGGGCCGTGGCCAAGCCGATCACAGGTTCGGGCGCGGTGACCTTGGCCTCCACCGGCGGTGTCGTCACCGCCAGCGGCAGTGCGTCGGCGCTGCCGATCGTCGCCGCGTTCGACGATCTCCCGGCGTCCTCATTCGTGAAACGACCCGTTGTGATGGCCCTCTTGGGTGGCATCTGCGACGAGGAAGTGGATCGGCTCGAAAAGCGAGGCAAGCTGCCCCGACGCATCAAGCTCGGCTCCCGCGTCAACGGCTGGCAGGTCGGCGCGCTTCGCACCGCCCTCGCCGCGCTAGCGGAGGGCTGAGCGGTGTTCGTGAACCTGGCGGACCGTCGCGCAGTAGAGGCCGCTTAGCTGCCTTCGGATATGGGTCGGAAGCGGCCATTCGCTAACGGCGGGCATCCAATGTCCGCTAACGACCCTAACTCACCGTATGGGCAACCCGGCGCGGTCGAGGTGCGCTACTTGGGCCGATGCCAAACTGTGTTGACGCCCCAGCCTATTGCCCGTCGCGACAAAAATTCCGGGAGGCTTGGGGTAAGCAAATCGCGCAGGGCCGCGGACCCCCTCCCCAGGGGTCGGTCACCTGGGCGACACCTTGCATGAACCCGCTAAGACCCAAAGCCCGGTGCGTTTCACCGGCCGATGCTATTGGCCGCGCGAAGCGCAATCGAATTTAAGATGGGCTGGATGATGGGTAACCCTGTTGGAATGAGAAATTTCCCAATTCAAACAAAGGTAAGTGGTGGACGCGACAGGGATTGAACCTGTGACCCCCTCGATGTCAACGAGGTGCTCTCCCGCTGAGCTACGCGTCCGCTCCAGAAGAAGGGGCGGTATATCGACAGGCACCGCGAGGCGCAAGGCGCAAGGCCGCGCTCAAGCAACGAGCGTATACGAGCGGTAGCGCCCAAGCGACGCGCTCAAGCAGCGAGCGGATGCGAGCGGTAGCGCCCAAGCGACGCGCTCAAGCAGCGAGCGGATGCGAGCGGTAGCGCCCAAAGAATATCTTCAGGCGGCTTTCATCATCCGCTCCACCTCGGCGACGATCTCGCGCAGGTGGATGGGCTTGGACAGCACCTTGGCGCCCTGGGGCGCGCTTTCCTTGGCGGCCAGGCCGACGGCGGCGAAGCCGGTGATGAACATGATGCGCAGGTCCGGCTGGGCCACGGCCGCTTGGCGCGCGACCTCGATGCCGTCGGCGCCGGGCATGACGATGTCCGTTAGCAGAAGGTCCCACTCCGCTTCCGGCAGAGCGTGCAGGGCTTCCTCGCCATCGGCGCAGGCGCGCACTTCGTAGCCGGCCCGTTCCAGGGCCCGGGTCAGGAAGCCGCGCAGGGAGTCATCGTCTTCGGCAAGCAGGATTCGCGTCATGGTCTCGATCGGATGTCGCGGGGCGAAATGGCGGGGCGAGCGAGCGCGATCATAGGCGGCAGGTGTAAACCGCCGATAAACCCCGTTGGCGACGGGCGCGTTGACGGGGTGGGCCGCCTTGGCCCAAATGACCCCATGACGGCATGGGAAGGCTTGTCCGAGCCTGCAATCGATGGGAACGCCGCCGCCGGCGCGCGAAGTCCGCGCCAGGACGGCGCCGACGCCCCCTTTACCCTGCGCCGGGCGGAAGGCGCCGCCGCACCCTTCGTGTTCGCTTCACCTCACTCAGGCCGCGACTATCCCGCCGATATGATGGACGCCGCCATGCTCGACAGCGCCGCCATCCGCCGATCCGAGGACGCTTTTGTCGACGAATTGATCGCCGACGCGCCGATCAGCGGCATCTCCCTGATCACCGCGCGCTACGCTCGCGCCTATATCGATGTGAATCGCGAGGCGTACGAACTCGACCAGACCATGTTCGAGGACGAATTGCCCGCCTTCGCCCGGGCGCGTACGGCGCGGGTCGCCGCTGGCCTTGGCACCATCGCCCGGGTGGTGGGCGAGGGGCAGGAAATCTACCGCCGCAAGCTGATCTTCGCCGAGGCGCGCGGGCGCATCGAGGCGGTGCACCAGCCCTACCACCGCGCTCTGGCTGAGATGCTGGAGGAGACTCGCGCCGTCCACGGCCGCGCCGCCCTGATCGACTGGCACTCCATGCCCTCGGCCGCCTCCGGCGAGCCCGCCTATGGCCGCAAGGGTTGCGACATGGTGCTGGGCGACCGCTTCGGTTCGGCCTGCGCCCCGGGACTGACCCGGCTGGTGGAGCGCGAACTTGAGGGCATGGGCTATCGGGTGGCGCGCAACGCCCCCTACGCCGGCGGCTACACCACCGAGTTCTACGGACGTCCGGACGAGGGCGTCCACGCGCTGCAGATCGAGATCAACCGAGGGGTCTATCTGGATGAGGCGGCGCTGCGGCCCACCAGCGGGTTCGCCCGGCTGAAGCACGATCTTGACCGGCTGAGCACGGCCCTGGCTCGCGATTGGCGCAAGGCGCTCTGAATTCCGCGAAACAAGCTGAGCCGCTGAACCTGTTGCAGGCCTTGGCCTTGCGGGCCGGCGATCAGGCAAAAAAAAGCCGCGCACGAGGCGCGGCTAGTCAATAGGGAGGAAACGCCCAGGAAGGGCAGCGGCGTCATCGACGCCGCGCAGTTGTGTTTATACGGTGCATCGCAGCAGGGATCAACCACCGAAACGGGTTTTTTGGACCAGACAAACTGCCGCAGTCCCCAGAAACCCTGATAGTTTAAGGACAAAGCCAGCATTTCAGCGGCGAAACAATGTGCTGCGCTGCACAATATTCCTGGCTTGTCGTGTCATAACCCCTTATAAAATAAGGAACGGGGCGTCATCGCTGTGCAGCGTGATGCCTCAACTCGAAAGGCCGGGGTGGCTTTAGACACAACGCTCGCGTACAAGGCCCCCGCTTCCTCCCCCGAAATTTTTTCCGGTTCGCACTCCTATGGCTCTGCGCAATATCGCCATCATCGCTCACGTCGACCATGGCAAGACCACTCTGGTGGATCAGCTCCTCGCGCAATCGGGTGTCTTCCGAGACAACGAAGCCAAGGTCGAGCGGGCCATGGACTCCAACGATCAGGAGCGTGAGCGCGGCATCACCATCTTGGCCAAGTGCACCACGGTGAACTACAAGGCCGACAGCGGCGACATCTTCACCTTCAACATCGTCGACACACCCGGACACGCCGACTTCGGTGGAGA
>CANJMO010000021.1 GCA_947475845.1 Caulobacteraceae bacterium
CCGCGCCATCAGCGGACCCGCCGGCGACCGCGCTGCGCAGCCTGGGGGCTCCGCGCGGACGCCTCTTGCCACCCACCTAAACCCAGGCTCAGATCAACCCAGGACTCTCGTTATGACTGGATGATAAATTGGGGGTCACGTCAACAGAAAAGCCCCCGCCTCGCAACGGGGGCTTTTTGTATTTGCGAATACTTGATCAGGGCTGTTCGCGCTTGGGCAGGGCGCTGATCTGGTCCTTGGTCATGGGGACGATCTTGTCGACGATGCAGGGTGTTTTGAAGCCCGAGGGGCCGGCGGCCAGGTCCATGTCGATCGGCCGGCAGATCAGGTCGCCGCCGCTGCGGACGGTCAGGACATAGGGCTCCGTGCCGATGCTGGTGAAGCACACGCCCTTGGTCTGGATTTGGTAGTAGCGGTTGCCGCGGGTCTTGATGTTCAGCTGGGTCCGGTTGGCCTGGACCGAACTGTCGATGTCGGAGCTGCGGAAGCACTGCTCGCGCGGCTGATCAGCGGGCGCGGCCTGGACGGAAGCCTGGCCGGCGGCCAGGGTGGCGAAGGCGGCTAGAACAATCGAATATCGGCGCATGGCCGTTCCTTTCCGATCGAAACAACTCCCCTGAGCCGAAAGGTAGTCCTTTCGCGGGTCCGCGTCAGCAGTGCTTGAGAAAGCGCAGCAGGGCCGCTTCCAGCTTATCCCGGGCTGCGTCCGGATGGCGGAAGGCGTCGGCCAGCCGATCCTCAGCGTAGGCTGTCAGTACGCCAGGATGGATATAGCTCCTGCGGCACACCGTGGGGGTATTGCCGAGCCGCTGAGAGACCTGACGCACGCACTCCGCGATGACCCGCTTGGCGTGGCTGTCGCTGGTCCGGCGCTCGGACAGAGCCAGGGCTTCCGCCGCCAGCACGGTGGCGTTCCAGGTGCGGAAGTCCTTGGCGGTGAAGTGATCCCCCGTGGCCTGGCGGATGTAGGCATTGACGTGGTTGGACTCCACCGCGTGGGTATGGCCATCGGCATCGAGGTATTGGAACAGCTTCTGGCCGCGCAGCTCTTCGCAGCGATGGACGATGCGGGCCAAGCGGCGGTCACGGATGCCGGTACGATGCATCTTGCCGCTCTTGCCGCGGAATTCGAAGACGACGCCTTCGCCAGTGACGTCGACGTGGCGTTTGCGCAGTGTGGTCAGGCCGAAGCTCTTGTTGCTGCGTGCGTACTCATCGTTGCCGATGCGTATCAGGGTCAGTTCGAGCAGGCGCACCACCGCCGCCAGCACCTTTTCGCGGGGCATTCCGTGGCGGGCGAGGTCGGCTTCGACGGCGGCGCGGAGGCGGGGCAGGGCGCGGCCGAAAGCGGCCATGCGGCCGTACTTGTCGCCGTCGCGGTGCTCGCGCCATTGCGGATGATAGCGATACTGCTTGCGTCCCCGCGCATCGCGGCCGGTGGCCTGAATATGGCCGTCCGGGTCGGGGCAGATCCAGACGTCGGTGTAGGCGGGCGGAATGACGAGGGCGCGGATGCGGTCGAGGGTGGCGGCGTCACGCACCTCTCCGCCCGATGGCCTGTGATAGGCAAACCCCTTGCCGTCGCGGGTGCGGCTGATGCCGGGATCGTGGTCGTTGACGTAGGCGAGGCCCGCCGCCTCGGCCTGGAGCGGTCCATCCGCATGGCAATCGCGCGGCATGATCCGCCCCTCCCTCTGAACTCGATGGGCGAACGTGCTAGAGCAAGGCCCGTTCCGAGGAGAAACCAGTGAACTACCGACACGCCTTCCACGCCGGGAATTTCGCCGACCTGGTCAAGCATGCGGCGGTCACCCTGATCATGGATCGCCTGACGCGCGCGGCGCAGCCGCTGCTGGTGGTGGATTCCCACGCCGGAGCGGGAGCCTACGATCTGGAAGGCGAACTGGCGCGCAAGTCCAAGGAAGCGGACGCGGGCATCGGCCGGCTGATGGCGGAGGGCCTCGCGCCCCCGGCGTTCGACGCGCTGAAGGCGGCGGTGCACAAGGTCAATGCCAAGGGCGGCCTGCGGATCTATCCCGGCTCTCCCGTACTGATTTCCGACCGGCTTCGGCGAGAGGACGAGTATGTCGGCGCCGAACTGAGACCCGACGATTTCGAGACCCTGGGGGGCAGCCTGAAGGCGTCGCGTGGGCTGGCGCGAGCGGTGAATACGGACGGCTTCGAGCTGGTGCGCAGCCGGGCCGCGGATCGCCGCAACCTGTTCGTCCTGATCGACCCGCCATACGAACGGCCTGACGACTACGCGCGGATCGTGGAGGCGGTCACGCCGCTGCTGGCGCGCAAGACGCCGACGACAACGCTGATCTGGCTGCCGCTGAAGGACCTGGAGACCTTCGATGCATTCCTGAGGCGGCTGGAGGCCGTAGGGGCAAAATCGGTGCTGGTGGCCGAGACGCGGCTGCAGCCCCTGACCGATCCGATGCGAATGAACGGTTGCGCCCTGGTGATGCTGGGGGCGCCGGACGGACTGGAGTCCGATCTGCAGGCAGTGATTGACTGGGTGGTGGCGGCCTCGGGCGGGCCCGGGGGCCTCGCCAAGCTGTGGCGGCTGGACACTTGAAGGGCGAGGTTTGCGCCCGCGTCCGAATGATGTATGTTGCACTGCACAATAGCGCAGCGCCTCTCCGGCGCCCGGTGCGGGAGCCATTGAATGTCCTGGTTCGAGAGCGTTTCCTTCAAGACCCCTCTGTCCGATACGGGCAAGCCGCTCGACGCCGCCACCATGGTGCAACTGGGCGCGATGTCTCCGCTATGGATGATGTTCCTCGGCGCATCGACCGCCGGCATCGCCTACTGGAGCATGACCCGCTGGATGGCCCTGGCCACTCCGGAGCGGATCAAGGAAAACGTGGTCAAGCTGCGGCTGGTCAAGCCTGAGCCCGCGCCCGCCCCGGTGATCGAGCCGATCGCCCTGGCGCCGATTCCTGAACCCGAAATCGTCCTGCCCGAGCCGGTCGTGGCCGAAGTCGCTTCGGTTGCAGTCGTGATGCCGGAGCCGGTGGCCGAGGTCGCCGCCGCTGTTGCTCCTGAAATCGTCAAGATCGCGCCTGCGCCCAAGCCCAAGGCGTTGGCCAAGCCCGCCCTCGCGATCAAGGCCGCCGTGAAAGCCGCGCCCAAGCCCGCGCCGGTGATCAAGGCGGCCCCGGCCAAGCCTGTCGCCAAGAAAGCCGTCGCCAAGAAGCGCGTGGTGAAGGCCAAGGCCAAGCCTGAGGTGAAGGCGGCCCCCGTGACGGTGAAGCCCGTCGTGGTCACGGCGCCGATCGCGCCCAAGGCTATCGCGCCCAAGCTTGTCGCAGCCAAGGTTGTCGTCAAGAAGCCCGCCGCTAAGAAGCCGGCCGCGCGTAAGGCCGTGAAGGCCAAACCGAAGGCCTAAGACCGCCTAGCGGTCGTCTTCCGCATCGGTGATGTCGACGCCGGCCCATTCGGCGCCGTCTTCCTGCTCGTCGTCATCGTCTTCGCTGTCGGCTTCCAACAGGGCCTGCCAGACTGGATCGCTGTCCTCAACGAACTCCAGATCGTCGGCGAACACCACGGCGGTCTCACCGGTGGGCAGCAGCAGGCCAAGGAATTCGTGGACCTCGTCGTCTTCCTCGGTCTCGTGCACCTCGGCCTGAACGACCAGGGCGGCGAATTCCTCATCGTCCGAATACCAGATCACCGGCGCGGGCTTGGCCAGATCCATGGGCCGTCCGTTGAAGGTGTCGGCCAGGGCGAATACGGCGGACGCGCCCTCGACATCCGACGGCGTGGCGCAGTGGCCGCCGAAGGTGGGCGCCTTGCGCCAGTTGGACAGAGTGAAGCCAGGGCGAACAGTCATGACGGCCTCCATCGCTCAAGCAGACGCCTGCGCGGCAGTGAGGTCAAGCTGCGTGGAGGCGAAGTTGGGGAAATGAAAAGGCCCGAACCTTCTCCCTCGACGGAGGCGGTCCGGGCCCGGCGCCGACCGCATCGCGATGAATTCCGGTTGGCGAATGTCCAACTGAGAAGGCGCGCGGTTGTTCCCAGAGGCGCCAAGATGTTTTGCAGGGCGGGCGGGCTGTGATAGCGCCAGACATACGGTGCGCGCGGTCATAAGCGCGCCGGATTCGCCGCGCTTTTATCAGCCAGCGAATGAGAGGCTTCGGAGGTCTTGATCATGGGTCTGCTCAAGTTGGAGGCTTTGGCCAAGACGCCGCTCCAGACCGACCCCTTCGACTATGTGGTCGCGACGGGCTTCCTGGACGCGGCGTCCAAGGACGAGGTGCTGGGCGGGTTCCCGGAAATGCCGGACCCGGGCTCGTTCCCGCTGTCGGAGGTGCAGATCGGTTCAGGTTTCCGGGCGCTGTTCGACGAGCTTGACGGCCCGGAATTTCGCGCCGTCATCGAGAAGAAATTCAAGGTCGAGCTGGCCGGAAAGCCGACCATGTTCACCGTGCGAGGGCGCTGCGATGCGCGCGACGGGCGTATCCACACGGACTCCAAGAAGAAGATCATCACCGTCCTGATCTACCTTAACGATGACTGGAACGAGGAGGGCGGGCGTCTGCGCCTGCTGCGTGACGGCGAGGACCTGAACTCCACGGTGGCCGAAGTGTCGCCGGCCTACGGGTCGTTGCTGGCGTTCCGCCGCTCGGATCGGTCATTCCATGGCCATGAGACCTATGTCGGCCCGCGCAAGGTGGTGCAGATGAACTGGGTGGTGTCCGATCAGGTCGCCGCCTGGGAGCAACTGCGCCACCGGATTTCCGCCGCCGCCAAACGCTTACGGGGCAGGCGGGGCGAAGGCAAACGGGGCGTGCGCGCGGCCTAGGCTTCTGCCGCGCCCGCGTGAGAGGGGACTGAGTTTGGACAGCAAGGCGGGCAGCCAGCGGTTTTTGCTGGGCGTATGGATCGCCATGGGCGTGCTGACGCCGATCATCGGCTGGGCCGGGTCGCGCGGGTTCGCGCCGGCGGTGGCCTTCATGGGGCTGTTGTGCCTGTGGCAGGCCAAGCCCAGCGACAAGGATTGCATAGGACTGGGGCTTTTGGCCGCGATCGCCATTTGGGCGGGCGTGACGGGCTTGTGGAGCCCGGCCTCGCCGGCGCCGCTGCAGGGGTTGGCCCTGGCCAATCTGGAGCAGCTGGAGCGTTTCACCGCCGTTCACATGGCGTTGGAGGTCGTGGTGGCGGGCGGCTTCGTCCTGGCCGCCGCGCAGATGCAGGAACGCACTGCCGAGCGGGCGCTGGATTGGCTGGGCTATGGCCTGATGACCTTGGCCGCAATCCTGGTGGTGGAGGGGGTGACCCACGCCAGGCTGTATCTGGCCATCAAAATCTGGCTCAGGGAGCCAGTACGGCCCGACATCGCGGTACGCAATGTGGCGGTGGCCGGATATGCGGTGGCGACCCTGCTGTGGCCGGTGGCGGTGTCGCTGTGGCGCCAGAACAAGCGCGCGTGGGTCGGCGCCCTGGCGCTGGCAGTGGTGTTTTCGACCTTCTTCCTGCGCGGCGACAGCCCGAGCATCGCGCTGGCCATCAGCGCCTTGGTGTTCTTCGCGGTCTACAGGCTGGGCAGGCCGGCGGTGCTGGGCATGGCCGTGCTGGCGGCGGTCTATTTCCTGGCGACGCCCTGGCTGATGATCGCGATGAAGAAGGCGGGACTGTTCGCGGCCATGAGCGAGCATCTGCCGCTGTCATGGGTCGCACGGCTGAACATCTGGGGTTTCACCACCAACGGCATCACCCAGGCGCCCTGGGCCGGATGGGGCATGGACGCCAGCCGCAGTTTCCCGGGCTTCATCCCCCTGCACCCGCATAATGGGGCGGTGCAGATCTGGTTCGAATTGGGCCTGGTGGGAGCGGCCCTGGCGGCGGCGTTCTGGGCCTTCCTGTTCTGGCGCATCAGCGAGGACGCCAACAAGCAGCGTCTGTTCGCGGCCACGGCCTGCGCCACGGCTACGGTGTTCCTGGTCATCGGGGCGATCAGCTTCAGCCTGTGGCAGGAGTGGTGGATCGCCCTTGGCGCCTTCGCCATGGCGGCCTGCGTGGCGCTGAAACGCTTCGTGAGCCAGCCCTTCGTGCAAAGCCGCGTGGCGTGGACGCCGTGGCCAGCCGACCGCACCGTGCTGGCGATCATTACCGCGCTGGTGCTGGCGCGGCTGGCGACCTCGGCGGCGATGGGGTTGGGGATGGACGAGTCCTACTCCACCGCCATCTCGCGTGACCTCCACCTGTCCTATTTCGATCATCCGCCGCTGCACCAGTGGATCGCCCACCTTGGCGGAGAAATCCTGGGTTACGGCCGCTGGACGCGGACGCCGTTCATCGCCCTGTTCGCCGGCTCCACCTGGCTAATGTATCGCCTGACGGCGAGGCTGTTCGGCGAGCAGGCGGGGGTGTGGGCGGTCATAGCCCTGAATCTGTCGGCGTTCTTCACCCTGGCGGTCGGGCAATGGGTGCTGCCGGATGGGCCGCTGGTCTTCTGCGAGCTAGCGGCGGCGGCGACGTTGGCGCGGCTGTTCTTTCCCAAGCCCGGAGAGGGTCAGCAGCCATGGCTGCTATGGCCGCTGGCGGGCTTGTGGCTGGGGCTGGCGGCGCTGTCCAAGTACCAGGCGGCTCCGGTGGCCTTGGGGTTGGCTCTGTTCGTCCTGGGCCTGCCTGCCGGACGGCGATGGCTGAAACATCCGGCCCCCTATGTCGGCGCCGTGGTCGCGCTGATCGTGGCATCGCCCGTCGTGGTGTGGAACGCGCAGCACGACTGGGCGTCGTTCGCCTTCCAGAGCGGACGCGGCGCGCCGCACAGGTTCAACCCGATGGGGCCGCTGGAGTCCCTGGCCGGGCAGATCGCTCTGCTGCTGCCCTGGGTGGCCGTACCGCTGATCTGGGCCGGCGTGGGCGCGGTGCGGCAGGGGCGTAAGGACCCGCGCGGCTGGTTCTGCCTGATGGCGGCGGCGCCGACGATTCTTCTGTTCGCTCTGCTGCCCTTGCTGGGCAATCGGGGGCTGCCGCACTGGCCGATGCCGGGGTGGCTGCTGCTGTTTCCGGTGCTGGGTGATCGGCTGGCGCGTCGGGCGAGCGAAGGCCGGCGCTGGCCCGTGCGCTGGGCGACGATCTCGGCCGGGGTGCTGGCGGTCCTTTGGGGCGCGGCGGCGAGCGATGCGGCGACATCGTGGATGCGGGACGCCTTTCCCAAGGTGTTCCCCAAAACCTCGCCGACCTACGAGGCGATCGAATGGAAGCGGCTGCGGACCGACCTGGACCGTCGAGGCGTGCTGAAGGCCGGCATGTTCGTGGTGGCGGCGGAATGGAACGAGGCCGGCAAGATCGACCAGGCGGTGGGTGACAAGGCGCTGGTGCTGGTGTTCTCGCAGGACCCGCGCCAATACGCCATGCGCACCGACAACCGGAATCTGATGGGACATGACGCCCTGATCATCGGGCGGGGTCCGACGGTGGCGCAGGAGCTGCAGGACCTGCGGCCCCATTTCGCGTCGCTGACGCCTTTGCCGGGGTTCTCGGTCGGCCGGGGGGGACGGGCGGAGATTCCGTTGACCGTGATCCTGGCGAAGGACCTGGTGATCCCCTATCCCGTCCCCGCATGGGCCAAACGGTGAGGGCCTGGTGGATCACCACGGGGGAAGCCGGTTTCCGCACCCAGGCGCGCGGACTGGCCGAAGCGGTGGCGCCGGGCTCGGAGGAAAAGACCATCGGGCTGAAGGCCCCGTGGTCGCTGATGCCGCCCGCCCTGTGGCGGCTGACGCTGATGGGGCTGGACAAGCGTAAGGACCTCCTGGGGCCGCCATGGCCTGACTTGGTGGTCAGCTGCGGGCGGCGGGCGGCCAAGGCGGCGATCGCGGTCAAGCGGGCCAGCGGCGGGCGGACCCTGGCCGTGCATATCCAGAACCCGCTGGCGTCGCTGGATGAGTTCGACCTGGTGATCGCCATGCGTCACGACGGGATCGAGGGGCCCAATGTGATGCAGATCGATACCGCGCTGCACGACGTCGACCCGGTGGTGCTGGCGGGAGCAGCAAAGGCTTGGCGGCGGCGTTTCGCCGATCTGCCGAGGCCCCTCACCGGAGTGCTGCTGGGCGGGTCGACTCGGCGGCATCCGTTTGGCGCGGCGCAGGCGCGGGATCTGGTGGAGCTGCTGAATGCGGTGCGGGACGGCGGCGGCCTGGCGATCACGCCGTCGCGGCGGACGCCCAGGGACGTGAAGGCGGTTCTGCACGAGGCGTTCGGCGACGATCCGGGCGTCTATCTGTGGAACGAGCAGGGCGACAATCCCTATCGCGGGATCCTGGCGCTGAGCGACCGGATCGTGGCGACGGGGGACAGCGTGTCCATGGTGTCGGAGGCGGCGGCCACGGGCCGGCCCGTGGCGATCTTCGACCTCGGCGGCGGCAAGCGGCACGCGCACTTCATCGAGAACCTGGTGGAGCGGAAGTTGGCGGTGCGGCTGGGCGAGGCGCCATTCCTGGCCCCGGCGGCCGAAGGGCCCAATGCGACGCCGGGGGCGATCGCCGCGGTGCGGCGGCTGATCGGCTAGGACCTAGTCCTGGGCCAACATTCCCACCAGCTTGACCTTGAACACCAGGGTGCTGTTGGGCGGGATCGGACCCGCGCCGCGCGGACCGTAGCCGAGGGAAGCGGGGACGTAGAGAACCCATTCATCGCCGACATGCATCTTGGGAATGGCTTCCATCCAGCCTGGGACGAGACTTTCCAGGGGCATGATGGCGCTCTTGCCGGCAGGCGTGGAGTCGAAGACCTTGCCCGACGTCAACTGCCCCTCGTACTGGACCTTGATGACGTCGCCTTCCTTGGGCGAAGGGCCGGCCGGGCCGGACTGCAAGATCTTGTACTGCAGACCAGACGGCAGGGAGACCACGCCAGGAAGCTTGGCGTTGGTGGCCAGGAACTCTTCGCCCGTAGCCACAGCCGGAGCCGGCGCGCCGGTTTGGGCATGAGCGGCGGCGCTAAGAGCCAAAGAGGCGGCGAGAAGGACGGCGGATGCGGTTTTCAACGGATGAGGCTCGCTGTTGGGGTCAGGCGGTGACCGGCGTGGTCGGATAGGCAAGCTGGTCGCGGGCGATCCAGGCCTGGGTGACGTAGTTGATGATCACCGAGCGGCGCACGCGCGGGATGTCGCGGCGTTCGAAGCCGTGAAAGGTGTGGTCGTTGGGCACGAACACCAGGGCGGTGTTCCACTTGAACGGCGCGCGGGCGGCCCAGGTCTTCTCATCGAGATAGAGGTCGGTGCCGAGACTCTCCTGATCCGGACCGTCGGGCAGGTAGTAGAGGATGGTGATGCGCTTAACGCCGAGGTCGGTGTGGGGCTGCAGCCAGAAGCAATCGGTATCCAGCGCATATTCGATGCGGACGTTGGTGTCCGACAGGTCGCAGCCGGTGGCGTCCTGTAGGGCGCGCACGGTCTCGGGCGCCTGGAAGAAGCGGGCCAGCTGGCCGCAGACCGGATAGCGGGCGTTGTTGGACGCGTCGAAATACTGGCGGCTGTCGTTGTGCAGCTCGCGCTTGCCGGAGACGCCGTGCAGATCGGGCGCCTGGAAGGGCAGGGCGTGCAGAGCCTTGGCGGTGGCGTCGGGCAGCATCTGCTCGAGGAACCAGTGCCTGTAAGGCGTGGCCGCGGGCGGCTTCGTCAGGCTTTGGGTCAGGGCGTCCAGCAGGGGCTGCAGATCGGCGTCCAGGCCGGCGGCGGCCGGTGCGGAAGCGACAGTCTGTTGCGACATGGATGGCTCCTCAAGTCGCGCCGGCCGCCCCGTCGACGCATGTCGGCCCAAGTCGACCGACCAGGGACCTTAGCACTTTTCATTCCCTAGAGGGCGTCGGCGTGCGCCGCAAGGGACGCGGCCGCTTAGCGGGCGGCGCGGCCCCGTGCGACCCAGGGCGCCAATTGTTACTGTTCAGGTTAAAGGCTGTTATTCATAACCGATATTAACAAGTATTGGGAAAATAGTTTCTGTAATCTATTTATTAAACGCGCCCGTTTATTGAGTTCGGCAACGCAAAGCTTGGGGGCTTTAGCGATTGCTGAATTGAGATGGGCGGGCTGCCATGAAATTCCGTTGGCCGAAGGTGGATTTCTGGTCTTTCCTGACCGACAGGCGCGGGTCGATCACGCCCGCGTTCGCGGTGATGATGTTGCCCCTGACCATGGTGGCGGGGTTCTCGATCGACCTGGCGCGGGCCCACGAGGGGCGGGCCAAATTGCAGGACGCGGTGGACGCCGCGGCCCTGGCCCTGGCGCACCAGCCGGCGACGGCGACCTTGGATACTCTGCAGCAAGCGGCTCAGCTCTGGATCAACGCCGATCTGCATGACAGCGACGTGGTCAAGCCGGTGTCGGTGAGCATCACGCCGTCAAAGGGGCAACTGCTGCTGGCGGCGCATACGACCGAGCCGGCTCTGGTGTCGGGTCTGGCGGGGATGTCCGAATTTCATCTGGCGGCCAATTCCACGGTCAAGTGGGGCCTGAACCACGTCGAGGCGGCGCTGGTGCTGGACAACACCGGCTCGATGGCCGGGACCAAGATCTCGACCCTGACATCGGCGGCGCAGACCCTGGTCACCACCCTGCTGGCCCAGGCCGGCAGCGACGTCAACGCGGTGAAGATCGCGGTGGTGCCGTTCAGCATGACGGTAAACGTGTTCGGCCAGACCACGATCGGCGCGGGCTATACGCCGCCGGCCGGGGTGACCGGCGTGCAGCCGAGCGCCTATGGCTCCGACGTGTTCACGACGGCCAACACCAACCGCTTCACCCTGATGAAGAACATGAGCCAGAAGTGGGGCGGGTGCGTTGAGAGCCGGCCCTATCCCTATGACACCCAGGACACCGCGCCGAGCGCGGCGACCCCGGCCTCGATGTTCGTGCCGTTCTTCGCGCCGGACGAACCGGACACGCCGACCAACACCGGCTTCCTCAACAACTATGTGGCGGACGGCGTGAGCGGTACGCCGACCTGGCAGCAGCGCCAGGGCAATGTGGCCAAATACACCGGGACGGTGCGCTCGGGCTCCAACAGCAACGGCTACACCTATGGGCCGAACGCGGGGTGCTCGCTGGCGCAGATGGTGCGGCTGACCAACAACGCGTCGACGTTGAGCACCGTGCTGACCAAGATGACCGCGATCGGCGACACCAACCTGGCGGTGGGGCTGCAGTGGGGCTGGCTGGCGCTGTCGCCGACAGCGCCGTTCTCGGACGGGGTGGCCTACAACACGCCCAACACGACCAAGATCATGGTGTTCCTGACCGACGGCTACAACACAAACACCGACACCAACAACTCCGACGACAGCTACTATTCCAGCGCCGGCTACATCTGGCAGAACCGCTGGGGGATCACCTCAGGCAGCGCGGCCCAGCGCACGACGGCGATCTGCAGCCATATGAAGACGGCCGGGATCACGGTCTACACGGTGCGGATCGACGTCAGTGGAGTGTCGCCGGCGGTGCTGCAGGCCTGCGCCTCGACGCCGGCGCAGTTCTACGACGTGCCGAACGTGGCCAACCTGCCGGCGGCGTTCACCGCCATCGCTGGGCAGATCGGCAAGCTGAGGTTGGCGCAGTAGCTTAGGTGGTCGAACGTTTGCGGCGCGCGGCGATGCCCAGCAGCAGGGACGAGCCGGCGATGGCGATCAGGGGCGCGCCGATCATGGCGGCCTTGGCCCGGCGGCGCAGGCCGCGCAGTTTGCTGAGGTCGCCCTTGGACCATAGCAGCCAGCGCTTGATGCGCCCGGTCTGCGGGGCGGGGCCATCGTAGAGCTCGGCGATGGGATCGGCCTCGATCGCCTGATCGATGACTTCGCGGCTCTTGCGGTAGGTGAGGGCGCTGTCCAGCGCCACAAAACCCCACAGGGCGATCCACGGCACCAGGGCCGCCTTAGCGACGCTCTGGATCAGGCCGGGGGCTTCCACCGCCGCGTCGTCCGTGTTGGCCATATTCTTCGACAAGGCTTGCTTCCTCATACAGGGGATCATCCGTCCCTTTTGACAATATAGGGTTATTTTGCGCGGTCACCTCGTTGCGCGAGGCAAAACGAAAAGCCCCGCCCTGCGTGGTGAACGCAGAGCGGGGCCATTTGGTCGAGAGGAGCAGTCGAACTGCTCCGCTATCGGAGGGGCTTAACGCCCGTAGTAGCCGCGATCGTAGCTGCGATTGTCGTAGCCGTAGTCGCGGCGAGCTGATTTTAGCTGTGTGCTGCCCGTGGGTCTTGTGCGCCTGTTCAACGCCGCAGCCCTTGGGGTCGATCCCAGCGCCGTTCCCGCGCCCGCCGGCCTCGCTGACGACGCGCCCTCCGGCGTTGAGTGCTCTGCCCTGGCGAGCGTTTTCATCGACAACTTCGGCAAGTACCACGCCGTCGCCAGCCAACTGAACGCCCATATCGACTGGGACGAGGAGCAGGAAGCCGCCGCGCCCTAAGGCGGGGTTGCCCCCAGTTGGGGGTATGCTTTGAGGAGCTGGTGCCGCCGGGCAGGATTGAACTGCCGACCTCAGCCTTACCAAGGATGCGCTCTACCACTGAGCTACGGCGGCGAAGGCCGGGGTTCTAGCGAATGCCGGCGGGCAGGTGAAGCCCAAATCGGCGGCCGGTGTCGCTTGACGCCAATCGACGGCGCTTGCACTGAAGCCGAATGGCGAAGCCGACCGGCAAACCCGAGCAGTCAGATGCTGCAAAGACCGAGCGCGAACAGCGGCTGGCCAAGGCGCTGAGGGCCAATCTGCGACGACGTAAAGCGCCGGCGCCCATCGAATCGCCGCCGGACGACAGCGGCGCGAAATAACCCCTCTTTCACAAGGCTTTGCCTTAGCGCCTGCACGCGCTTTGCGTAGGGGCTTGCGTCCTATAGAACCGCGCCTCCACATGGGCGTACCGGGCGCGGCTTGTCGCCGGTTCGGGCGTCTGGGCGCGAGGGCTTCATGGATCGCATCGCCATCGTCGGCGGAGCGCGGCTGGAGGGAGAAATCCCGATCAGCGGCGCCAAGAACTCGGCCATCAAGCTGATGGCGGCGAGTCTTCTGACCGATCAGCCCTTGCGGCTGACCAATATGCCGCGTCTGGCCGACACCCGTTTTCTGGGCCGGCTGCTGAAGCGGCTCGGCGCCGAGGTGATCGAGCGCGACGGCGATGACGGCGCCGAAACCGTCCTGCGCACCTCCGAGATCGTCAGCGCCATCGCGCCTTATGACCTGGTTCGCCAGATGCGGGCCTCCTTCAATGTGCTGGGGCCCCTGGTTGCGCGTGCGGGGCACGCCAAGGTGTCGCTGCCGGGAGGATGCACGATCGGTGCGCGCCCAGTCGATCTGCACTTGAAAGCGCTGGAGGCCCTGGGGGCTTCGATCGATCTGCACGAGGGCTATGTCTACGCCCAGGCCCCGCGCGGCCTGAAAGGCGCAGAGATCGAGTTTCCCTTTGTTTCCGTGGGTGCGACGGAGCACACGCTGCTCGCCGCCGTGCTGGCGGACGGTGAAACCATCATCCGCAAGGCCGCCTGCGAGCCGGAGATCGGCGATCTTGCCGATTGCCTGATCGCCATGGGCGCGAAGATCGAAGGCGCCGGCACGCCCACCATCCGCATCAAGGGCGTAGCCCGGCTGGGCGGGACGACGCACTCGGTAATCCCCGACCGAATCGAAACCGGCACGTTCGCCCTGGCGGCGGCCATGGCCGGCGGAGAGGTGCGTCTGGTCAAGACGCGTAGCGATTTCATCGAAGCCCTGTTGGTGAAGATGGAAGAGGCCGGGGTTCAGGTGACCCGCGCCGCCGATTCCGTGACCATCAAGCGTGACGGAGCCCGTCGCCTGAAGGCGGTGGATATCGACACCCAGCCCTATCCGGCGTTCGCCACCGATCTGCAGGCGCAGTTCATGGCGCTGATGACCCTGGCCGACGGCGAAAGCGTGATCCGCGAGAGCATCTTCGAAAACCGCTTCATGCACGCGCCGGAACTGGCCCGTCTGGGCGCCGACATCACGGTGCAGGGCGGCGAGGCGCGGGTGAAGGGTGTCGACAAGCTGTTCGGCGCTCAGGTCATGGCGACGGATTTGCGCGCATCGGTCAGCCTAGTGGTCGCCGGGCTGGCGGCGAGGGGCGAGACCGTGGTCAACCGGGTGTATCACCTAGACCGAGGTTTCGAGCGCCTGGAAGCCAAGCTGAGCGCCTGCGGCGCCAATATACGGCGCATCAGCGACAGCAGTGAGGAGTTGTAGGCGATGGCGTCCGAAGCCCTGTCCGGGGCCGCGCTAACTGTGTTGGCGGACGACGTCGAGGATCTGAGGGTGATCTCGGCGGCGCTGCAAGACGCCGTCTGCGCGATCGCCGATATTCAGGTCGAAAAGGCTGCGCGCCGAGTAACCGTTTCGTTCAATCGCTTCCGCTGGGAGGGCGCCGCCAAGCGAGGCGGAGAGCGGGTCAGATCTGGTCTGCAACTGGGCGGCGTGCTCGACGTGAAGGCCAAGCGCCTGCGCCGCGATGCGCCCAAGGCGATCCTGTCGCTTTTGGCGGTTTCGTTTGAAGCGGGAGAGGCCCCCGGCGGCGCGATCACCCTGTCATTCGCCGGCGGCGGCGAACTGAAAATCGAGGTGGAATGCATCGATGCCGTCCTGGCCGATGTTTCGCCTCCCTGGCCGACTCCGCGCCGCCCCTCGCACAACCTGTCGGAGGGGTGATCTGCATGCGCCGTTTCGACAGCAGTGACTCCAATTTCGATTCTGACTTCAAGACCTTCCTCGATGAGCCGCGCGGTTCGCCCGCCGACGTGGATTTGGCGGTTGCCGACATCCTGGGGCGGGTCAAGGCCGAGGGGCTACCGGCCGTGCTCGACTACGCCGAGCGGTTCGACAGGGTGAAGCTCGACGCTCAGAGCCTGCGGGTCACGCGTGAGCAGATCGAGGAGGGCGTGGCCCGCACGCCGACGGCAGTGCGCGAGGCCATCGGGTTCGCCGCCGCCCGCATCCGCGCCTATCACGAACGGCAAAGGCCCGCGGACCAGCGCTTCACGGATGATGCCGGGGTTGAGCTGGGTTGGCGCTGGACGCCTCTGGAATCCGTCGGAATCTACGTTCCAGGCGGCCGCGCCGCCTATCCTTCAACCGTGCTGATGAATGCGGTGCCCGCAGCTGCGGCCGGTGTCGATCGCATCGCCATGATCACGCCGCCCGGCCGGTTGGAGCCGGCGGTTCTGGCCGCCGCCGCGGCGGCAGGGGTCAGCGAAATTTGGCGGGTCGGCGGCGCCCACGGCGTGGCGGCCCTGGCCTACGGCGCAGGACCGATCCTGCCGGTCGACAAGATCGTCGGCCCGGGCAACGCCTATGTCACGGCGGCCAAGCGGCGACTGTACGGGGTGGTCGGCATCGACGCCCTGGCCGGACCGTCGGAAATCGTGGTGGTGGCCGACGGTAAGAACAATCCCGACTGGATCGCCGCCGATCTGCTGTCGCAGGCCGAACACGACCCGGACGCACAATCGATCCTGATCACCGACGACGCCGCCTTCGGCGCCGCGGTGGCGACGTCGGTGGAGCGCCAGCTGGAGCTGCTGGCGACAGGAGTCGACGCGCGGGCGTCGTGGACGGCGCACGGCGCGATCATTCTGGCGCCGTTGGAAGACTCTCCGCGCCTAGTCAATCTGATCGCGCCTGAGCACGTTGAATTTGCGGTCGATCATCCTGAGCGCCTATCCGACGGTGTGCGGCATGCCGGCGCGATTTTCCTGGGGCGATATGCACCCGAAGCGATCGGCGACTATGTGGCGGGCTCAAATCATGTGCTGCCCACCAGCCGTTCGGCGCGGTTCTCCTCGGGCCTGTCGCTCTATGACTTCATCAAGCGCACTTCGATCATCCGTTGCGACGTGGAGGCGTTCGGCCGCTTAGCCGGGCATACCGTGGCTCTGGCCGAAGCGGAGGGCCTGCCGGCCCACGCGCGTTCCGCCTCGATCCGACTGAACCGATGACGACCGGCGAGGGCAGCCACCGTCTTGTCCAGATCGAACTGGACGAAGGGTCGCTCGCCTCGCTGTCGCCCGAGCAGGACGATGAGCGCAAGGTCGCCATCCTTGACCTGTTGAACAGCAACCGTTTCGAGCCGGAAGACGGTGGCGGGGGCCCCTATCGCCTGAAACTTTCTGTGGTCGATAGCCGCCTGGTGCTGGACATCGCCGGGCCCGATTTTGAGCGTCGGCTGCTGCTGTCGATGTCGCCCCTGCGCAGCGTGATCAAGGACTACTTCATGCTGTGCGACAGTTACTATTCGGCGATCCGCAGCGCCACCACGCCGGCCCAGGTCGAGGTGCTGGATATGGGCCGCCGCGGCGTCCACGACGAGGCGGCAGGGATCCTCCGGTCTCGTCTGCGTGGCAAGGTGGAAGTGGACGCGGAAACCGCTCGGCGTCTGTTCACCCTGGTCTGCGCCCTGAGATGGCGGGGATAGATGTCGCGCCCGCCTGCATCGGTGCTGTTCGTCTGCAACCTGAACCGGGTGCGTTCGCCGATGGCGGCGGGGCTCACGCGGAAGCTCTACGGCAACGCCGTCAAGGTGGAGAGTTGCGGCCTGCAGCCGTCCGACGCCATCGACCCGATGGTGGCGGTGGTAATGCAGGAGGTCGGCGTCGACTTGTTCGACTATCAGCCGAAAAGTTTCGCTGAGATGCCGGTTGGGGTGTTCGAGGTCGTCGTGGCCCTGAGCGATGAAACCTGGGTGCCGGTGCAGGCCGAGGCAGCCCGTGGCGGTACGGAAGCCGATCGCTGGACCACCGAAGATCCGACCTTGGGGGAGGGGCCCCGCGAAATGCGGCTGGAAGCCTACCGCATGGTCCGCCGCAGTCTGGAGCAGCGTATCCTCGACAGGTTCGGTCCGCCTCTGGAATGGGAATAGCCACTCTTGTCTCGTGACAACGCCGCTGCGCGTCCCTTGCTGGTGCTGGCCAGCGCCAGCCCACGGCGGCTGGACCTGCTGCGCCAGGTCGGCATCGAGCCGGATCGTGTCTTGGCCGCCGATATCGACGAAACCCCCAGATTGCGCGAGACGCCGCGCTTGCTGGCTTTGCGGCTGGCGCGGGAAAAGGCGATTGCGGTAGCCGCCGGCTCGCCCGGAACCTTCGTGATCGGCGCCGACACCATCGTCACTCTTGGCCGCCGCATTTTCGGCAAGCCCAAAGACGAAGCTGACGCGCGGCGGACACTGACTCTGCTATCGGGCCGCGCGCATCGTGTGTTGACGGCGGTGGCGATCCAGGCGCCGGACGGCCGGGTGTCGATGAGGCTGTCGGAAACACGACTGCACTGGAAAAGGCTGACGCCGCTTGAGTTGTCGGCGTTCATCGAGAGTGGAGAATGGCGGGACGTGGCCGGAGCCTATCGCATCCAGGGGAAAGCGGCAGCCTTCACCATAGAGATGCAGGGCTCCTATTCCGGCGTGGTCGGCCTGCCGCTGTATGAGACGCTGGCCCTGCTGCAGGGGCTGGGCTACCCGGTCAGCTGATGGCTCAGCGGCGCATATATATAGATGAGAGCGTCGGTGAAACCCGAGGCGTGGTCACCGTGTCGGGGCGACCGGAGCGGCTGCTATTGAGCCGCGTGGGCCATAGCTATCCGCAACTTGGCGCCCGTTACGCCGGACGGGTGCTGAAGGTCGAAAAGGGGACCGGCCTCGCCATGATCAACCTCGGTCCGGATGGCCAGGCGGCGCTGCGCCTAAAGCCGGATAGGCCGCTACCCGTCGAAGGGCAATTGCTCGACGTCGAGATATCGATCGAGCCTCAAGGGGTGAAGACGGCGGTGGTCCGCGTATTGGGAACCGCGGCCGGTCAACCCGGCCGCTCAGGCGACCCCATGACCTTGCAGGCACGGCTGGAGGCCTTTGCGCCGGACACCGCCGTGATCCGAGGAGCCGAGGCCCGCGCCGCCGCCGATCAGGCCGAGGACGAGGCCCTGGCGGTCGAACATCCCTTGTCCGGCGGCGGCTCGCTCGCCATTGAGACAACCCGCGCCCTGACGGCGGTGGATGTGGACCTGGGCTCGGGCGGCGCGCGCGATGCGAAACGGGCTGCGCGCGAGACGAACCTCAATGCGATCGCCGAGACAGCACGCCTGCTGCGGCTAAAGGCGCTGGGCGGCCTGGTGGTCATCGATCTGGTCGGGCGCGGCCATGACGGGCAAGCCCTGGCGCATGCGGTCCAAAGCGCGTTCGGGCCGGAACAACCCGGTGTGATCATCGGGCCCATCACCAAGTTCGGCACATTGGAACTGGCCCTGCCGCGCCGCTTGAGGCCCGTCCAGGACACGCTGTGGGATGCGCGAGGCGGACTTTCCCTGGACACTCTGGCCCTGCGCCTGGTCCGCATGATCGAGCGCGAGGGCAGGGCGGATGGCGGCGGACGCATCACCGCGCGTTGCTCGCTCGAGGTGGCGGCCGCCTTTCAGGCTCATTCAGCGGCGTTGGCGGGGACCTTGGGCGCCCGGTTTGAAGTTATGGGAGAGCCCGGCCTGGCCAGGGAGATGATGCAGGTGAGTGTCCGATGAGCAGCCCTTCCGAACTCGCAGGCCGGTGCGCCGTCTGCGGCAAGTCGCGTGAAACCCAGGCCTATCGGCCTTTCTGTTCCAAACGCTGCGCGGACGTTGATCTGCAACGGTGGCTTTCCAACGGCTATGTCGTTCCTGGCGAGCCTGCCGCGGAGGGCGCGGCAGGGATCTTCGACGAGGATCAGGATGCCTGACGAGAGCGTCTGGACAGGCCAGTCACCCTTTCGTATAGACGGCCCTCCGCGACGGGCGCCCAGCCCGCGGCGGCCGGTTTTCCGGGCCTGGGTAGCTCAGTTGGTAGAGCAGCGGATTGAAAATCCGCGTGTCGGTGGTTCGAATCCGCCCCCAGGCACCATTCCGCCGTTCTGCCCTGGATCGAACGGCACCAGCCCTCCCTTATTCAGAGCCCCCCGTTCGCCCTCCGGGGAAGGTCTATCCTCCCGCTCAGACCCCGTCTAATCCACGCGCCAGGGTAACCGTGCTCACGGATACCGCACACGGCGCCTGTTGACTGATCAAGTGTCTGCGCAATTCTGTTGAAAGTTTATCCGGCCGCGCCGGCAAACGGGTTGCAGCCTTGTCGGACGGCCTATGGCATAGATGTGCGTCACCTGGCCGCTAAGGCCGGTTATCGCGCGCTAAAATCAGAAATGCTGCGCCGCCGCATAGAAAAGCGGCGTTCTAATGAGATTATTTCTCTGTCCGCGCGATTTTCTTGTGCGATGCACAATTAAGCGCGGCGCTTGATTGGCCCATGAATGCATAATTGCTTTCGACGCCCCTTGACGTTGCGGTACGGGGTTGTCAAAGGACGGTTGCCGTAAGTTTTGTTGACGGTAAGACTTTTCCCTCGGAAGAGGGCGATGTCGCGGAATGAGGTCCGGGGGTTTCCCCACCGAACTCCGGATGAGATGAGTTAGTGGGGTGGAACCGCTCTAGCGCGCCGACCCTTCACACAGGTGCTAGACCAACCAGGAACTGGCGAAAGATGCTCGATATTAAACGAACCAATTCAATTGCGGCTCTTATCGGCGCGATGGCGCTGATGACGGGTGCTCCGGCTCTCGCGCAAACTCCGGCTCCGGCTCCTGCCGCCGCTTCCGACGCCGCTCCGGCTTCCGACGCTGCCGCCGCTCCGGCCTCTTCCGCAGGCATCGCCAATGGCGGCGCTGAAGCAGCTCCCACGGAAATTAAGAACGCGGGCAAGCTGACCCCGATCCAGATGTTCCTCGACGCCGAACCGGTCGTTAAGGTCGTCATGATCGGTCTGCTGATCTGCTCGGTCTTCTCCTGGACCCTGCTGGTTACCAAGCTCCTCGAGTTCCGCTCGCTCAACAAGTCCTCGGACAGCTTCCTTGAAGCCTTCCGCGGCGCTCGTTCGATCAGCGACATGGCTCGCATCGCTACCTCCGAAGAGTTCGAAGGCAACCCGATGGCCGACATGGCCGCCGCGGCTGCTCAAGAAGTCGAGATGTCCCGCCAAGCGGGCCTGCAAGTCGGCGGTGAACACCGTGACTCGACGATCGGTCGCGCCGCTTCTGCGGTGTCGGCGGTTCAAGCCGGCCTGGCCAAGCGCCTGTCCTCCGGCATGACCTTCCTGGCCTCCGTCGGTTCGTCCGGTCCGTTCATCGGTCTGTTCGGCACGGTTTACGGGATCATGAACTCGTTCATCGGTATCGCGAACACCAACACGACCAACCTCGCCGTCGTGGCGCCCGGCATCGCCGAAGCGCTTCTGGCGACTGGTCTGGGCCTGTTCGCCGCCATTCCGGCGGTTATCTTCTACAACTACTTCCAGACGCGCATCTCCGCTTACGGCACGCGTTCGGAAGGGTTTGTCGCCGAGCTGATGAACGCGATCTCGCGTCAGCTCGACAAGGGAGCGTAACCTCCAATGGCCGCCAAACTTGCAGGTGGCGGGGGCTCGTCGAGATTCTCGATCGAGCAGAACAGTGAGATCAACGTCACGCCTTTCGTGGACGTGATGTTGGTCCTACTGATCATCTTCATGGTGGCGGCTCCGCTGGCCACCGTGTCGATCCACGTCGATCTTCCGCCGGCGGTGGCTCAAGCATCGCCTAATCCGCCGAAGCCGGTGTATATTTCGATCCAGACCAACGGGAGCACCTTCATCGGCGACTCTCCGACTGATCTGGCCTCGATTGGCGACGACCTGCGTAAGCTCGTCGGCAAGCGGGACCCGACCAAGGAACGGATTTTCATCCGGGGTGACGGGAACGCCATGTACAAGGACTTCATGGGCGTCATGAACGCGCTGCAGGACAACGGCTTCTACAGCGTTGCCTTGATCGGCACGGATGATAGCCGTCCGGGAACCTCGTAACATGTCAGAAGCACCCGCTCCTCACCGCTACGATCCCCTCGTCGATGCGCCGCCTAAGCGCAAGGGCAAGGGTGGCGCCAGCACCGCGATCATCGTCTCCATGGTCGTCCACAGCCTTGTCGGCGTGTACATCTGGAAGTCGAAGTTCGAGCCTAAGTACAAGGAGTATTCGGACGAAGCTGTGAAGGTGGACATCGTTAAGCCGCCTCCGCCGCCGCCTCCGCCGCCTCCGCCTCCGCCGAACACGCCTCCGCCGCCGCCGCCGCCTGTGCAGCCGCGTCCGCCGGTCGCGCCGCCGCCGGATATTTCGCCTCCGCCTCCGCTGCCGATCCCGCCGGTCGAAAAGCCCATCCAGGCTCCTCCGCCGCCGGCTCCGCCGCCTCCGCCTGCCCCGCCGCACGTTGCGGTGATCAGCAATCCCGACTGGCTGCGTAAGCCGAGTGGGGACGACATGGCCCGTTACTATCCGGTGCGCGCAATGGATCTGGGCAAGGAAGGCCGCGCCATGATCAAGTGCGCGGTCAAGGCGAACGGTACGGTCGACAGCTGCACGGTTCTTTCCGAAGATCCGGCCAGCCTGGGCTTCGGCGACGCTGCTCTGCGGATGTCGAAGCTGTTCAAGATGAAGCCGAAGACCACCGACGGTCAGTCCGTCGATGGCGCCGAGGTCTCCATCCCGATCGCCTTCAAGCTCGCTGGCTGACGATCGACCGAACCGCGACCAAAGATCGGCCCCGGGGGGAAACCTCCGGGGCTTTTCTTTTATGTGTTGAGCAGAATTTAGAGCGCGGGGGCAGCGAAAGCGGCTTCCACTTTCAGTTGGCCCGCTCTAGAACCCTCTTCCGAAATGCCGCCTTAGCTCAGTTGGTTAGAGCGCTAGATTGTGGATCTAGAGGTCCTCGGTTCGAGCCCGAGAGGTGGTACCATTCGGAAGACGCCGCGCTGCCGGCGCGTCATTGGCGCGGTCTTGCGCTACCTTCAGACGCGGCTGGATAATCTTCGGACGCTTCGGCGTTCAATGACGCTTTACTTCCGCGCGCAACCGCGCCAAACGTTTTCCAAATAGCACTGTAACCCGCCTGGCGGGTGCGAACGGGAGAGTACCGAATGGCAGCTAAGCTGGCTGGTGGCGGCAAGGGCCGATACGAACTGGGTCAGAACGCCGACATCAACGTGACGCCCTTCGTCGACGTGATGCTCGTGCTGCTGATCGTCTTCATGGTGTCCGCGCCGATGGCGACTGTGGCCATCAAGATCGACTTGCCCCCCGCGGTAGCCCCCAAGGAGCCCACCGACAAGAAGCCCACCTTCCTGTCCGTGCGCCGCGGCGGCGAGGTGTATGTGATCGCCCAAGAAGCCACCACCAAGGTCGGCCTGCCTGGTCTGGCGGCCTTGCTGAACACGACCCTGGGCGCCAACGCCACGCAGCAGAGCGTGCTGGTCCGTGCGGACCGCGATGTGCGCTACAGCGAATTCATGGCTGTGGTGAACCAGCTTCAGAAGGACGGCTTCTACAAGGTCGGCCTGATCAGCGAAAACCTCGGCTAAGGCTTCTCGGCATAGCCGAAACGGAACAGGGCGGTCCTTCGGGGCCGCCCTTTTTCTTTGCTCGGTCGGTGGCGCAGTCCTGTAGCGCAGGGAGGCAAATGCCCCCGTTTCGCGCAGGACACGTTTTCTTGACGGCGATGTTGCAGTGCGAAGTATTTTGCTCGGAACCCGGTCCGGCCCAGAGGGTTGGCCTTGCGTCACAGTCAGTAGATGGACCCTTCATGGGCGACGTCATCGTCAAGTTACCTGTCCACCAGGGCGAAGAGGCCGAACTGTTCGGCAGTTTCCTCAGCAGTTTCATGCAGCGCTGCAGCCCGAGGGCCGATCTGTGCGCCGCCGACAGCGACGCGCCCTATCTGATGATCCGTTCCGATCCTCAACCCGGTGTCGATCTGAAGGTGCTTATTTTCCAGGAAGCCCGGGCTGCCCGCGAATTCGCGCGAGGCTGGGCTGAGGCCCTGACCGATCTGGCCGGTAAGGTCACCTATCTGATCACCTAGGCATGCTCGACAGCGGCTGCTGCGGCGGTTAACCCAAGCCCATGAGCGATCTGAAAGGCCTGCGCCTGGTTGTCGCCGGCGCCGGGGCGATCGGCTCCGTTCTGGCCCTCCAGCTGGCGCGCGGCGGAGCGCAGGTGGTGCTGGCCGATCCCGCCGCGGCCGGAGACAACGCGTCCGGTGTCGCCGCCGGTATGCTGGCGCCCCTGTTCGAGGCCCTGCTGGACCCGCTCGCCACGCCTCTCTATCCGCTTTTGCTGCATGCCCGTGACGGCTGGTCGGATGTCCTGCCTGTGGGTCTGATCGATCGCTCGGGCGCTCTGTTTGGGGCGCAGTCGGCGGATGCCGCGAGGCGTTTCGCGGAGAGGGCCGCAAGTCTGGGCGGCCAGGCTGAACCGATCGACGACGCCCGCGCCACCATCATGGTTCCTGGTCTGCAGCCCCACGGGGGTTGGGTTTTCACCACAGAAGACTGGCGCCTCGATCCCCGGGCCGCACTGACGGCGCTACATGCCGCCTTCGCGGACCATGGCGGTCGCCGCCTGGCCGTAGCCGCCCTCACGTTCAAGGACGGCTTTGTCGGCCTTGGCGATGGTTCCAGCTTGCCGGCTGACGGCTTGATCTTGGCCACCGGCCTGGGGACCGACAGCCGTCTGTCCCCAATCAAGGGGCAGATACTGCGCTTTCCCGGCCTCGGCCCGGTCACCGGCCCGGTGGTGCGGGCGCCCGGTGTCTATGTGGTTCCCAGCCAGGGTGGCCTGATTGTGGGCGCGACCATGGAGGAGGGGGTCGGTGACCGATCTATCGACCCCGCCGCGGTCGCCGCGCTGCGGGCCGCTGCGGCGACCCTTTTCCCTCATCTCGCCGAGGCTCGAGCCGTGGCCTATGCGGGGGTTCGCGCCGCGACCGTCGACGGCGCGCCCCTGGTGGGAGCGGGTGAGCAACCCGGCGTTTGGCTGGCTCAGGGCGCGCGGCGCAACGGCTGGCTGCTGGCGCCGCTGATCGCAGAGGTCTTGATCGACCGCCTGCTAGGAAGCCCGCCAAGCTCGGCCGCATCCGCGTTCGATCCGGCCCGGTTCGGGTGAATATCCGTTAACTTTTAAGGCGCCGTTAACCATAACCGACGACCGTCGGTCCCATGGCTATCGACTCGATCAAGGAAGCGGTCGGCGCGGCGATCGAACGCGCTTCGCGCGCCACCGGCGTGGACTTCGGGTTCATGATGCGCACGGCCGGGCGCGAGAGCAGCTACAACCCCACCGCCAAGGCGCGTGGCTCGTCCGCCGCGGGTCTGTTCCAGTTCGTCGAGCAGACTTGGCTCGGTGCGCTGAAGAAGCATGGCGCCAAGCACGGCTACTCCGCCTTCGCCGACCTGATTCATACCTCCGCAGCCGGACGCTTGGCGGTGCCGTCTTGTGACGCTCATAAGGCCGTGATGGCCTTGCGCCTGGACCCCAAGGCCTCGTCGCTGATGGCGGGGGAGCTGGCCTCCGACAACGCCGCCTATCTGCGCGGGCGGGTAGGGCGCGAGCCCACCTCTGGTGAGCTCTATGTCGCCCACTTCCTGGGTCCCAAGGCCAGGCTGGAGCGATCCCCGCGGTCGCCGCTCCCGCGCCCCAGAACTATCTGCACTACGATACTGAAGCCCGCCTGGCGAAGCTGGAGCAGGAGCGCCAGATCACCCAGATGATCCTTGGGACCACCAACCAGAACGGCGGCTTCCCCGGCTTCAGCGGGAAGGACCAGAGCTCGACCCGCGGGCTGACCACGTCGCTGTTCTCTACCGAGATGCTGAGCTTGCTGTCCGAAGCGCGCCAATCCGGCCAAAGGGATCGGCAAAAGGGGTGACGGAGACCGCCGTTAACGTTTGGAAACCATAAGCCCCGCCCTTAGCCTACGTCTTGTTGTCGACAGATTCGCAGACCCAACGGAGCAGGCCCATGGCGACCGCGCGCGCCTTCACAGGCGAAGACCTGCGGATGCTGGTGAAGGGCGAAACGGCGGATCTGCGGACCCTGGCCGCGCACAAGTTGTGCCGCGCCATCGACCGTGACGATCTCACACGCGAGGAACTCGGCCGCGCCCAGGAGATCCTGCGCCTGATGGCCAGGGACGCCACCGAACTGGTGCGCAGGGCCCTGGCGGTGACGCTCAAGGCCTCGCCGGTCCTGCCGCACGACGTCGCCATGCAACTGGCCCGCGACCTCGACTCCATCGCCATCCCGGTGCTGAATTTCTCGCCCGCCTTCAGAGAGGAAGATCTGCTGGAGATCGCCCGCTATGGCAGCCCCGCGCGTCAAAGCGCCATCGCCAAGCGCCATAACCTGGCTCCGCGGATCGCCGGCGTGCTGATCGAGGTCGGCTGCGAGGAGGCTGTGGCCTCGGTCTGCGCCAACGACAATACCGACCTGACCGAGAGCGACCTATCCACTGCGATCAGCCGTTTCGACCAGTCGCAGCCGGTGCTGAGCGCCATCGCCTATCGCAAAGTTCTGCCGCTGTCCGTCAGCGAACGCCTGATCGCCCTGGTCGACGACACCCTGCGTGACCACCTGATCGCCCATCACGCGGTCGATCCGGACCTGGCCCGGCAGATCACCTCCGGCGCCCGCGAACGCGCCACCGTCGATCTGGTCGACCAGGCCGAGCGCGCCAGCGACATCGGCGCTTTCGTCGCCCACCTGAACCGCAACGGCCGCCTGACCGCGTCCCTGCTGTTGCGGGCCCTGGCGCAAGGGCAGATGGGCCTGTTCGAATGGGGTATCGCGGAGCTGGCGGGGGTGCCGCACCACCGCACCTGGCTGATGATCCACGACGCCGGCGCCTTGGGGCTTAAAGCCATCTACGAGCGGGCAGGGCTGCCGTCCCGTCTGTTCCCCGCCTTCAGGAGCGGCGTGGACACCTTCCACGCAATGAACGTCGATGGCGGCCTGCGCGACCGCGAGCGCTTCCAGGAGCGCATGCTGCAGCGGTTCCTGACCCAGCCGCAGGCGCTGCCGCGCGAGGATGTCGACTATCTGCTGGATAAGATGGACCGGATGGCCGCTACCAGCACGCCGCCGCCCAAGCGGGCCGGGGGCCGGCTGTTGAACTAGCGCGCCGTGTGGACCTGGTTTTCCAGGGCGGCGGCAATGGCCCCACCCTTGGGATGCAGCTCTTCGCGGATATCCTCGCGCACCATGGTCTTGATCGCTTCGATATGGCTGTCGATCAGGGCCAGGGCTACGCCGGGCCGCCGGCCAGGGTCTTCCACCAGCGCGCACAGCGAACCGGCCATGCGGGTGACGATGGGGAAGCCGTAGGTTCCGCCCAGTCCCTTCAGATCGTGCGCGTGGGTGTAGAAGATATCGCCGGCCTCGCCCGCCATGCCTTCGGCGGCGACACGGTCGCGGGCGGCGTCGAGCTTATCGATTTCGTCCTGCAGCCAGCGGGCAAACTGCCCTGCCAGGGTCTGTAGCGCCGCCTCGGCGCGCGCGACGACGTCCGAGCCAAGATTGGGCTGTGATGCCCTGGCTTCATTCGACGGCCAGGTCTTGTTGGCTTGGCTCAAGGCGGGCTCCCGTTCGATGCCCAGGATTACTTATCCCCAACCTTAGCCGCGGCAGGCTTAACAACTGGTGCGTCTGGAGGTCCTAAACCGCGAATTGTTCGGTCAGTATCCGCTCGTCCAGGCTGCGGCCCGCATCGAACATCATTACCAGGGGCTGGCTGCGGTCCTCGGCGATGTGCACCTGGGCCACATGGCGCACTTCGACGTTGTCGGCCACGGCGCTGACCGGGCGCTTCACCGGGTTGAGCACTTCGAAGGTGACCTTGGCCGTCTGTGGCAGCAGCGCCCCGCGCCAGCGGCGAGGGCGGAAGGCGCTGATCGGAGTCAGGGCCAGCACCTGCGAGCCGATCGGGATGATCGGGCCGTGCGCCGACAGATTGTAGGCGGTCGAGCCCGCCGGCGTGGCCACCAGCGCCCCGTCGCAGACCAACTCCTCCAGGCGGACCTTGCCGTCGATGATGATCTTCAGCTTGGCGGTCTGGTGGGTCTGGCGCAGCAGCGACACCTCGTTGATGGCCATGGCCCGCACTTCCTGCCCGTCGCGGCAGATGGCGTGCATGATCAGGGGATAGATCACCGCCTGCTCGGCGACGTTGATCCGCTCGATCAGCCCATCCTCGCCGAACTCGTTCATCAGAAAGCCGACCGAGCCCAGGTTCATGCCGTAGATCGGCCGCGAGGAGGGCAGGTTACGATGCAGGGTTTCCAGCATGAAACCATCGCCGCCCAGGGCGACGATCACATCGGCCTCGGCCTCCGGAACGCCGCCATAGCGCGTCTCGAGACGGGCGCGGGCCTCCATTGCGTCGGGGCGGTCGTCAGCGACGAAGCATAGCCGGCGGATCAGGTCGGGAGTCATCACTCGGCGTAGAAGCCCCCGAGCCGCCGTCTTGTCAAATGATCGGCGAGAGGATCTGCGCCATGCGCGAGAAGGCGATCGGCGCCTCCTCGATGCTGACCGCTTGGAATACGGCCACGGCGCGGGCATCGCCATCCGGTCCGCCGCCCGGCAGGTTGCGATTCAGTTCGCGCACTCGCGTCAGCAGGGTGGGGAACACGCTGCGGTCGATACCGGCGGCCAGGCAGGCCAGAGCCAGGATATCTGGACGGTCGCAGGACATCACCGCGTGCAGGTCATGCTGGTTCACCTTCGCCAGCCGCGCCAGAGCAGTCTCGAGCAGCGACAGCTTGCCCTCACGCAACGCGCGCATCAGATAGTCGGGGCGCAGCTGGCCCGCGGTGTCGAGCTTCTCCACCAGCCGTCGTTCGGTGGCGGCGCGTTCCTCGATCCGCTCGGAAGAGAGCGGCGCGCCGAACGGATGGGCGATGACGTCGTCCACGGCCTCGTCCAGTACCGGATCGAGCAGCGCGGGGTCGAGCCTGAACCGGCCCACCAGGGTTTCGCGGAGCGCCTCGCCGACCCAGGCATACAGGGTGACGGCCAGATCGTTGGTCAGGTTCGGGTGACGGCTGAGCGGCGCGCGCAGGCCGGGCATCAGGCGCGAGGCGTCCACCAGCCGCGCCATGCCCTCGGACGGCAGGTTGGCGGACGCGTTGCCCGCCAGAGCGGCCATCACGGCGGGATCGCCCTTGTCCAGAATGGCCTCGGCCACCACCGCTCCGATATCCGGGCGCCGGGCCACTTCTATCTGATGCTCCAGAGTGGCTTCCACCAAAAGCCGGATCAGGTCGGAGTCGTTCAGAAGGGGGCTGGCGGCGATGATCGGACGGGCGATTTCGATGTCGTCCAGGGCCAGCACATGGATCAGCGCCCGCGGCGCCCAATCGACGTCGGCGATGCGCTCGGCAAGGCGGCGGCGCACCTCGCGCTCGGCCTCGACCACCAGTGTCATGAAGACATCGTCGATCAGGGCTTTCGCCCGGATCGCCTCGGCGTCTCCGCCAGGTCCAGCCAGTTCGCAAAGGCTGACGATATTCATCAACAGCCGTTCGCGGTCTGCAGGTTCGCGACTCTTCGTCAAGCTGAGCAAGGCGGCAGATTGTTCGCCGACCAAGGGATTCTCCACTTTTCGGTGGCCCGAACTTGCCTGCCGCCTATGAAAACGACGTTAAGGCGGAGAAAATTAGTCGGCTGTCCGACAGTTAGTTCGAGATTCTGGGCAGCAGGACGTAGTGGCCGTCCTTGAAACCGCCAAAGATCACCGAGGCCTGCGGATGGCCCACGGGCCCTCCGGTACGGTCCGGCAGCAGGTTCTGCTCGGACACATAGGCGACGTAGCTGTCCTCCTCGTTTTCGGCCAGCAGGTGATAAAACGGCTGGTCGCGGCGTGGGCGGATCGCCTCGGGGATGGCGGCGTACCATTCCTCGGTGTTGGCGAACTGCGCATCGACGTCGAACACCACTCCGCGGAACGGGAACAGGCGATGGCGCACGATGTCGCCGATCGCGAACTTGGCCAGGCTGATGCTCTCGGTCGGGGTGTCCATGGAGGCCATGATGTCCAGGCCTAGCTGACCCGCAGGTGAATAGAAACGGCAAACAGCCGTCAGGCGCTTTCAGCCCAGGCCCTGCCTTGTTACAGTCAGCGCGAAAAGCGAGCTCCCGAGCTGTGGCTGCCCCGCGTGGATTGAGTATGTCTGAGGCGTTCGACACGCCCGCGGGGCCGTCGCTGGGCGTGTCCCCGGCGACGGCCGACGAGCGCCGGGTCCAACCCGGCGAGGGGCAGACCTTTGCCGCGCTCGACCTCGGCACCAACAATTGCCGCCTGCTGATCGCGCGTCCGTCCGCCGATGGCTTCCGCATCGTCGAGGCCTTTTCCAACATCGTGCGTCTGGGCGAGGGCCTTTCGCAGACCGGCCGTCTGCAGGACCGCGCCATGGATCGGGCCCTGGGCGCCCTAAAGACCTGCGCCGACAAGATCGCGCGCCGCCGCTGCGTGAAGATTCGCGCGGTCGCCACCCAGGCCTGCCGGGCCGCCGAAAACGGGGCGGAGTTCATCGAACGCGTCCGCCGCGAGACCGGACTTCAACTTCAGATCATCACCCCTCAGGAAGAAGCCCACCTGTCGGTCGCCGGCTGCCTCAACCTGCTCGACCGCAAGGCCGATGCTGCCCTGGTGGTGGATGTCGGCGGCGGCTCCACCGAATTGTCCTGGGTCGATCTGAAGGGGCCGGGGCTGGACGCCGGCCCGCGCCGCTTCGCCCCCGGCAAGCTGCCGATCAAGGCCTGGATGTCAGCCCCCATCGGCGTGGTCACCTTGGCCGAGCGCTATCCCGAAGATCCCGCCGATCGCCAGGGCTGGTACCGTCTGATGGTCGAGGCGATGAAGACCGCCATATCCGACTGCCCAGGAGCCGAGGCTGTCCGCCCCGCCTTCGACGCCGGCCGCGCCCAGATCGTCGGCACCTCTGGGGCCATCACCAGCCTGGCCGGTATCCACCTGGGCTTGAAGCGCTACGACCGCACCCGTGTCGACGGCCTGTGGGTGACCCGCGAGCAGTGCGAAGAGACCGCGCAGAAGCTGCTGGCGCTCGATCTGGAAGGCCGCGCCCGCCAGCCCTGCATCGGCCCCGAGCGCGCCGATTTGGTGCTCGCCGGCGCCGCGATCCTGCAGGCTGTGCAAGAGTTGTGGCCCTGCGAACGCGTCTGCGTGGCCGACCGAGGCCTGCGTGAAGGCCTTCTATTGTCCCTGATGGCCGCACCGTCGCGCCGCCGGCGGCGGGGCCGTGGACGGTGCAAGGGCGGCGCGCGCACAACTACGGCAGAGGCCGCCCAATGAGTGAAGACGGTCCCTTCAAGCCGCCCGAGGACAACGAGCGCAAGCGCATGGTCAAGGCGCCCACGCGCGGCGGCAACGCGGGGCGCGGCGAGTCCGTGAAAGTCAAAACCTCGAAACGCCGGACCATATCGTCCAACAGCTGGCTCGCCCGCCAGCTCAACGACCCGTTCGTCGCCCTGGCCCGGGCCGAAGGCTTCCGCGCCCGCGCCGCCTTCAAGCTGACCGAGATCGACGACCGCTTCCACCTGCTCCACAAGGGCGTGCGCGTGGTCGACCTCGGCTGCGCGCCCGGCAGCTGGCTCGAAGTGGCGATCAAGCGCGGGGTGACCGACATCGTCGGCGTGGACCTGCTGGCCATCGACGCCGTGCCCCCGGCCACCATCCTGCAAATGGACTTCACCGACCCGAGTTGCGGCGAGCTGTTGCTCTCTCACCTCGGCGGCCCGCCCGACCTGATCCTGTCGGACATGGCGCCCAACACTACCGGCCACCGCGAGACCGATCACCTGCGCATCGTCGGCTTGATCGACGCCGCCATCGACTTCACCCTCGGCAGCCTCAAGCCCGGCGGATCGTTCGTGGCCAAGGCCTTCCAGGGCGCGGGCACCAACGAAGTCCTCGAGCGCCTGCGCACCCACTTCGACAAGGTCCAGCACGTCAAACCCAAGGCCAGCCGCCAGGACTCCTCGGAGCTCTTCTTGGTGGCGACCGGCTTCAAGGGAGGCTAGCTGTAAGGCTCCACTCAGGAGCGCTGCGATGTCGATGTCGGCTTTGACCAAGGGACTGCTGGCCGCGGCGGTCGTCACGGCCCTGGCGGCGGTGGTCCACGCTCAGCCCCAGCCTCTGGCGTCGGATCCGCCGGCCCATCCCGAGCAGGCCCCCGCCAACACCGGCGCCAATCCCTACGCGGTCATCGGAAACTGGGCCAAGCTGACCAAGGAGAACCGCCCCTGGGGCGGCTCCAACGGCGTGGCCATCGACAAGGACGGCGTCACGGTCTGGGCCACCGACCGCTGCTCGCCGGGCAATGTGCCGGGCTGCATGGGCTCCAAGGGCAATCCGGTCCACCACTTCGACGCGTCGGGCAATGAGCTGATTAGCTTTGGGGCCGGCATGTTCGTCTGGCCGCACGGCGTCCACGTCGACCGCGACGGCAATGTCTGGGTCACCGACTCCCGGCTGCCCACCGCCGAGGACATCGCCAAGTTTCCCGACGCGGCCGGCAAGGGCAGCGCGGTCTACAAGTTCAGTCCGCAGGGCAAGCTGCTGCTGACCCTCGGCAAGCCCGGCGTGAAGGGCAATCCGCCAGAAGCCCTGACCGAGCCCAGCGATGTCGTCACCGACCCCGCCAATGGCGACGTCTATGTCGCCGAGAGCCATACCGACGTGCTCGACCCCAAGCTGGTCGGCCGCATCACCGTGTTCGACCGCACCGGGAAATACCTGCGCACCATCGGCAGGACCGGGCAGGGGCCGGGCAAGTTCCGCACTCCGCACGCCCTGGAGTTCGACTCGAAGGGCCGCCTGATCGTCGCCGACCGCCACAACCACCGCATCCAGGTCCTGACCAAGCAGGGCCAGTTCGTCAGTGAGTGCCTGGCCTTCGGCCGCACCAGCGGCCTGGCCATCGACAAGGCCGACAACATCTACACGACGGACTCCGAATCCACCGCCAAATCCCACCCCGGCTGGCTCAAGGGTCTGCGTGTCGGCGCCCTGAAAGACTGCAAGGTGTCTGCGTTCGTCCCGCCGCATGCCTGGACCATCCCCGAAGGCGCCATGGGCGAAGGCATCGCCATCGACCCGGCGGGCAACGTCTACACGGCTGAGGCCAATCTGGGGGGCATCTGGAAGTATGTGACGAAGTAGGGGCGTCGGCATATCGCCGGTCGCTCACAATCTTCCCGCAACCCCTTCCCCAACCGCCCCCCTCCCGTTATACGCGGCTCGCAAAATGGAGACTCCTCATGGAGATTCGCGAAGGGCTTACCTTCGACGACGTTTTGCTTGAACCAGGCCGTTCCGAGGTCATGCCGACGAATGTCGACACGTCCACGCGCCTCACTCGCGAAATCAATCTGAACATCCCGATCGTGTCCGCCGCCATGGACACCGTCACCGAAAGCCGGCTGGCCATCGCTCTGGCTCAGGCGGGCGGCATGGGCATCCTCCACCGCAACATGTCGGTGGCCGAGCACGCCGATCAGGTCCGCGAGGTGAAGCGCTACGAAAGCGGCATGGTCATCAATCCCCTGACCATCCACCCCGACACAACCCTGGCGGAGGTCCGCGAGATCACCGCCCGGCGCAAGATTTCCGGCTTCCCGGTGGTCGAGCGTGGCTCGGGCAAGCTGGTGGGCATCCTCACCAACCGCGACATGCGGTTCGAGAGTGATCCGGCCCTGAAGGCTTCGGCCATCATGACCAAGGAAAACCTGATCACGGTGCGCGAGGGCATCGACCCTGCCGAGGCCAAGGCGATCCTGCGCCGGCACAAGATCGAGCGCCTGATCGTGGTCGACGAGGCCTACCGCGCTGTCGGCCTGATCACCGTCAAGGACATGGAGAAGGCCCAGGCCTTCCCCGCCGCCGCCAAGGACGCTCAGGGCCGCCTGCTGGTCGGCGCCGCCTCCACCGTCGGCGACAGCGGCTACGAACGCTCCATGGCCCTGATCGACGCCGGCGTGGACGTGGTCATCATCGATACCGCCCATGGCCACTCGGTGCAGGTCTCCGAAGCCGTCAAGCGCATCAAGCGCGAGACCAACCAGGTCCAGATCATCGCCGGCAATATCGCCACCTACGAGGCGGCCATGTCCCTGATCGACGCGGGCGCCGACGCCATCAAGGTCGGCATCGGCCCGGGCTCGATCTGCACCACCCGTATCGTCGCCGGCGTCGGCGTGCCGCAATTGACGGCCGTGCTCGACGCGGTGCGCGCGGCCAAGGATAGCGGCGTGCCGGTGATCGCCGACGGCGGCATCAAATATTCCGGCGACCTGGCCAAGGCCATCGCGGCGGGCGCTTCGGCGGCCATGATGGGCTCGATGTTCGCCGGCGTGGATGAGGCGCCGGGCGAGGTGTTCCTCTACCAGGGCCGCTCCTACAAGTCGTACCGCGGCATGGGTTCGCTCGGCGCCATGGCCCTGGGCTCGGCCGACCGCTATTTCCAGAAGGAAGTCTCCGACAGCCTGAAGCTGGTGCCCGAGGGCATCGAGGGCCAGGTGCCGTACAAGGGCCCGATCGCCCCGATCCTGCACCAGCTGGTCGGCGGCCTCAGGGCCTCCATGGGCTATGTCGGCGCCGCCGGCATCCCCGAGTTCCAGCAACGGGCGCGCTTCGTCCGCATCACCGGCGCGGGCCTGCGTGAAAGCCACGTCCACGACGTGATGATCACGCGCGAGGCGCCTAACTACCCGTCTCAGGGATGACGCCCGCGGCGCGCCTGTCGGCCGCCATCCAGGTGCTCGATGCCATCGCGACCTCGCGCCAGCCCGCCGAAACGGCGCTGAAGGCCTGGTGCGTGGCCAACCGCTATGCCGGCTCCGGCGACCGCCGGGCCATCGGCGAGCGCGTGTTCGACTGCCTGCGTCACGGGGCCGGGCAGGGGGGGCGCGAGGCCGTTCTGGCGTCCCTGGTCAAGGAAGGCTTGAGCGCCCCCGACATCACCACCCTGTTCAGCGGCTCAGGCTACGCGCCCGCCGCGCTCAACGCCGAGGAACTGGCCAAGCTAAGCGCCCTTGGCGGCGGCGAGCCCGCCGGCCTGCCGTCATTCATCGAGCACGAGCTCGGCCGCACCTTCGGCAAGGACAGCCGCGCCGAGGTCTCCGCCCTGCTGACCAGCCGGGCCCCGGTCGATCTGCGCGTCAACGGCCTCGTCACATTCCCGCAGGTTCTGGCCGCCAGCCTCGCCGACGCCGGCTTCGCCAACGAGCCCACGCCGCTGTCCGCTGTCGGCCTGCGCCTGGACGTCAGCGCGTCCAAGCTCGCCGCGCTCGACGCCTTCAAGGCCGGCCAGTTCGAGGTCCAGGACGAAGGCAGCCAGATCGCCGCCTTCCTGCTGGGCGCCGAGCCGCGTCAGACGGTGGTCGACTACTGCGCCGGCGGCGGCGGCAAGACCCTGGCCATCGGCCAGATGATGCGCGGGCAGGGCAGGCTGGTGGCCTGCGACCTCAACCCCCGCCGTCTCGACACAGTCAAACCCCGGCTGGAGCGCGCGCACCTCAGCGCCGACCTGCGCCGCGTCGGTCCCACCGGCGACAAGCTCGAGGACCTGATCGGCAAGGCCGACCGCGTCCTGGTCGATGCGCCGTGCTCAGGCTCGGGCACATGGCGCCGCCGCCCGGAGGAGGCCTGGCGTCTCACCGAGGAGCAGTTGCACGCCGTCATCAAGACCCAGAAGGACGTCCTGCGCCGCGCCGCCGCCCTGGTCCGACCCGGTGGCCGCCTGGCCTACGTCACCTGCTCGGTCCTGGCCGCCGAGAACGCCGACGTGGCCACCGCCTTCGCCGCCAATCACCCCGAATTCAAGCCCCTGCCGATCACCGAGGCGGCAGCCACGCCCTTGCTCACAGATACCGCCCGCGCCCGTCTTGCGGAGCTAAGCGGCGGCGGCCATACGGTGCAATTGTCGCCCCGGCGCACGGGGACCGACGGCTTCTTCATCGCGCTATTCCAGAGATCCGCATGAGCCTTGCCAACCACGAGCGTCTCCTGATCATCGACTTCGGCAGTCAGGTGACCCAGCTGATCGCCCGCCGGGTGCGCGAGAGCGGCGTCTATTGCGAAGTGATCCCGTACGACAAGGCGGCGGCCCATATCGCCGCCAACCCGCCCAAGGCGGTGATCCTGTCCGGCGGCCCCGAAAGCGTGCACGAGGAAGGCAGCCCCCGCGCGCCCCAGGCGGTGTTCGAGATGGGCGTGCCGGTGCTCGGCATCTGCTACGGCGAGATGGCCATCTGCCATCAGCTCGGCGGTCAGGTGCAAAGCGGTCACAGCCGCGAGTTCGGCCGCGCAGAGATCGACATCGTTGGCGACAGCCCCCTGTTCGCCGGGCTCGACCCCCGCGAGCCGGTGTGGATGAGTCACGGCGACAAGATCACCGCCATCCCCGAGGGCTTCTCGGTCATCGCCACCTCCGCCGGCTCGCCCTACGCCGCCATCGCCGACGAGGCGCGCCGCTTCTACGGCCTGCAGTTCCACGCCGAGGTCGCCCACACCCCGCGCGGCGCCGCCATGCTGCGCAACTTCACCCACACCATCGCCGGGTTCAAAGGCGACTGGACCATGGCCTCCTTCCGCCAGGAGATGGTCGGCAAGATCCGCGAGCAGGTCGGCGAGGGCAGGGTGATCTGCGGCCTGTCCGGCGGGGTCGATTCCTCTGTCGCGGCCGTGCTGATCCACGAGGCCATCGGTGAGCAGCTTACCTGCGTGTTTGTCGACACCGGCCTGCTGCGCCTGAACGAGGCCGAGCAGGTCGTCACCCTGTTCCGCAATCACTACAACATCCCGCTCGTACATGTTGATGCGTCTAAGGAATTCCTGGGTCAGCTCGACGGCGTTTCCGACCCCGAAACCAAGCGCAAGACCATCGGCCGCGTGTTCGTCGAGATCTTCGACCGCGAGGCCGCCAAAGTGCAGGGCGCGGCTTTCCTCGCCCAGGGCACCCTCTATCCCGACGTGATCGAGAGCGTCGGCGGCACGTCGCACGTCATCAAGAGCCACCACAATGTCGGCGGCCTGCCCGAGCACATGAAGCTGAAACTGGTCGAGCCGTTGCGCGACCTGTTCAAGGACGAGGTCCGCGCCCTCGGCGTCGAGCTCGGCCTTCCGCCGGCCTTCGTCGGCCGCCACCCATTCCCCGGCCCCGGCCTCGGCATCCGCATCCCCGGCGAAGTCACCGCCGAGAAGGTCGCCATCCTGCAGCAGGCCGACGCCATCTACTTAGAGGAAATCCGCGCCGCCGGTCTCTACGACAAGATCTGGCAGGCCTTCGCCGTCCTGCTTCCGGTCAAGACCGTGGGCGTGATGGGCGATGCGCGCACCTACGAGGCGGTCTGCGCCCTGCGCGCCGTCACCTCCACCGACGGCATGACCGCCGACTTCTACGAATTCCCCTGGGCCGTCCTCGGCCGCGTCGCCACTCGCATCATCAACGAGGTGCGCGGCATCAACCGGGTCGTCTACGACGTCACGTCCAAGCCGCCCGGCACCATCGAGTGGGAATAATAAAACGACACTAAGTCATTGATTTATAACAACTAATAATTTACAAAGTAGTTACCAACTTTGTAAGAACGCATTGATTTTCTTACGGTTTGTGTTTCAATGAACAAAGTTTCTTACAAAGAAACGATGGTCACGATGAATCGTAAGGAAAAGCGAGCATGGCAACAGCGCGGCCTGACGTGACCCCCAATTTATCATCCAGTCATAACGAGAGTCCTGGGTTGATCTGAGCCTGGGTTTAGGTGGGTGGCAAGAGGCGTCCGCGCGGAGCCCCCAGGCTGCGCAGCG
>CANJMO010000022.1 GCA_947475845.1 Caulobacteraceae bacterium
CCGTTTCAGCAGCTTCAAGGCCGCCCCGGTATCCCGATTTCGTTGCATGACAAGGTCTAGCACCTCGCCTTCGTCATCGACCGCGCGCCACAGATACATACGCTTGCCGCCGACCGTGCAGACCATCTCATCCAGGTGCCAGCGCGGCGATGGCGCCGGCCGGCGCCGCTTCAGGTTCCTAGCGATCAGAGGGCCGAACTTGATCGTCCAGCAGCGGATGGTCTCATAGCTGACCTCGATCCCGCGCTGGGCCAGCAACTCCTCGACGTCGCGAAGACTTAGGGTGAAGCGGAAATACAACCAGACGGCATGGCGGATGACGTCCGCCGGAAAGCGATGGCGCTTGAACGAGATCGGCCGCATAAAATCCTTGTCCCACAACGGCCTGCACGGCCAAAAAGTGGAGACCTTTTAGCGTTAGACTGACAGCACCCATCGGGTTGTCATAGGCGTCGTACAGCTTCGCCCAGCGGTCGTAGGCGTCGGCGACGGACAGGTGGACGGCGTCTTGGTTTGGGCCCGGGGTCATGCCTGGAAAGTCCGAAGTGGCGGCAGGGTTAACCCAACCTTATGTCAACACCGCGCATAGTCCCGGCCGACCGGCGGCGCAATCGACGCCTCCGCTCCGGTTTGCTAGTTTTTCGCCCTGACACTCGTTCGCTGGACCCTCCATTGAGCCGACAGTTCCGACTAAAGCTCGACCGGCTCGAGGGCTTCCGCCGCGAGGACTTCGTGGTGTCTCCCTCCAATACCGAAGCGGTGAAGGCGCTCGACGCCTGGCCGTCCTGGCATGCCGGCTGCCTGGCCCTGATCGGACCGGAGGGCGTGGGCAAGAGCCATCTGGCGCTGAGTTGGGCGCGCGAGATCGGCGCGGCGATCCTGCCGGCCAAGGGGCGTGTCGAGCTAGGGTCGCTGCAGGGCCGGCCGGTGCTGTACGAGGACGCCGACCGCGACCGCGCGCGCCGCGACGAGATCCTGTTCCATCTGATCAACATGGCCGGCCAGCCCGGCGGCGGCCTGCTACTGACCGGCCGGACGACGCCGTCGGGATGGGCCGCGGCCCTGCCCGACCTGCACTCGCGGCTGAACGCCCTGCCGGTAGCGCAGATCGACGAGCCGGATGATCTGATCCTCGAAAGCGTGCTGCGCAAATTCTTCCGTGAACGGAATATTCGCCCAACCGAGGATGTATTCCCATACCTGCTGCGCCGTATTGAGCGGTCTGCGCCCAAGGCTTTGGCCATGGTCAAGCGGCTGGACGAAGCCGCCGACGCCGAAGGACGCGCCGTCTCGCGCGCATTGGCCAGGCAGATCCTGGAAGCAGAACCGCCAACTTTGAATCTATTCGAGTAACCCGCATGTAACCCGGCTGGCGCTGACTTGATGGCGTCACAAACCTAAGCGACAACCTTTGCCATGAGCCCCGCCGACGACCTGACCGAAACAGTGGCCCGCATCGCGCAGGCCGCGGCGGCGGCTGTGCCCCATACGGCGGTCGAACCGCCGCTGATGAGCGAACCGCAGCGCTTCTTCAACCGCGAGACCTCGTGGCTGGCGTTCAACGAGCGGGTGCTGGAGGAAGGCGAGAATCCGCGCCATCCACTGCTGGAGCGGGTGCGCTTCCTGTCGATCTCGAGCACCAACCTGGACGAGTTCTACATGGTCCGCGTGGCCGGCCTGAAGGGCCAGGTGCGCGAGGGCGTGCGCAAGGAGAGCGAGGACGGTCTCAGCCCGCAGGAGCAGCTGGACAAGGTCAACGCTGAGGCGGCCAAGCTGGTGGCCAACCAGCAGAAGCTGTGGCGCAAGCTGAAGGCGGAATTGTCCGAAGAAGGTCTGAAGCTGGTCTCGCCCAGCGAAGTGACCAAGGCCGAGCGACGCTGGTTGGAAGAAGTGTTCCTGTCCCAGCTGTTCCCGATCCTGACGCCCCTGGCGATCGATCCGGCGCACCCGTTCCCATTCATCCCCAACCTCGGCTTCTCGATGGCGCTGAAGCTGAAGCGCCGGGGCGACGGCAAGCAGCTCTACGCCCTGGTCCCGGTGCCGGGGCAGATCGCGCGGTTCTGGGAGTTGCCGCAGGCGCCGGCGCGCGGGGGCGTGCGCTCGACGAAACGCCGGTTCCTGACGCTGGAAGGCCTGCTGTCGCTGTTCCTCGACCATCTGTTTCCCGGCTGCGACGTGGAAGCTCAAGGCGTGTTCCGCCTGATCCGCGACAGCGACGTGGAAATGGAAGAAGAGGCCGAAGACCTGGTGCGCGAGTTCGAGATGATGCTCAAGCAGCGTCGTCTGGGCGGGGTGGTGCGGGTCAAGATCGAGGCCGGGATGGCCGCGGACCTGCGCGACTTCATCATCGAGGCGCTGCACGCCGAGCCGCAGGACGTGATCCTGATCGACGGCATGCTGGGGCTGGGGCAACTGTCGCAACTGATCCCCGCCGACCGGCCGGAGCTGAAATTCAAGCCGTTCGAGCCGCGCTTCCCCGAGCGTATCCGCGATCACGGCGGCGACTGCTTCAGCGCTATCCGCGAGAAGGACATCCTGGTCCACCACCCGTTCGAGAGCTTCGACGTGGTGGTGCAGTTCCTGCGCCAGGCGGCGCGTGACCCGAACGTGGTGGCGATCAAGCAGACGCTCTACCGCACCTCCAAGGACAGCCCGATCGTGGCGGCCCTGATCGAGGCGGCGGACAACGGCAAGAGCGTCACCGCCCTGGTGGAGATCAAGGCGCGCTTCGACGAGGCGGCCAATATGAAATGGGCGCGCGACCTGGAGCGGGCCGGGGTGCACGTCGTGTTCGGCTTCATCGAGTACAAGACCCACGCCAAGCTGAGCCTGGTGGTGCGGCGCGAGGCGGACGTGCTGCGCACCTACTGCCACTTCGGCACCGGCAACTATCACCCGGTGACGGCCAAGGTTTACACCGACCTGAGCCTGTTCACCTGCGATCCGGCGCTGGGCCGCGACAGCGCGCGGCTGTTCAACTTCATCACCGGCTACGCCCGGCCCGAACGGCTGGAGAAGCTGTCGTTCTCGCCGGTGACGCTGAAGGCGGACCTGCTGAACATGATCGGCCAGGAGGCGGAGAACGCCCTGGCCGGCAAGCCCGCCGCGATCTGGGGCAAGCTCAATTCGCTGGTCGATCCGATCGTGATCGACGCGCTGTACCGGGCCAGCCAGGCCGGGGTGTCGATCGACCTGGTGGTCCGCGGCATCTGCTGCCTGCGCCCGGGCGTGGCGGGGCTGTCGGACAACATCCGGGTCAAGAGCGTGGTCGGACGGTTCCTGGAGCACTCGCGGATCGTCGCCTTCGCCTGCGGCCACCCGATGCCGAGCCCGCACGCGCGGGTGTTCATCTCGTCGGCCGACTGGATGCCGCGCAACCTGGATCGCCGGGTGGAGAGCCTGGTGCCGATCGAGAACCCGACGGTGCACCAGCAGGTGCTGCAGCAGATCATGGTCGCCAACCTCAACGACGAGGCCCAGAGCTGGACGCTGGACGCCCAGGGCGCCTACCACCGCGATCCGCAGTGGCAGAACCCCAAGGCCTTCTCGGCCCACGAGTATTTCATGACCAACCCGAGCCTGTCCGGCCGGGGCCAGAAGGTGCGCGACCTGCCCCGCGCCTTCGATCACGTCGGCTCGCGCCGCTGATCCCTATTGGCGCTTCGGCTATCGGCGCGAAGCGTCTAGAAGGGCGCCTGTAAGCTTGCAACGATGAGAGCGCGATGACCGCCGACCCCGGCGTCCACTTTCAGCTATCGCGCCCCAGCCCAACGCTGGACGCCGCGGTGCTCGACGTCGGCTCCAATTCCGTCCGTCTGGTGATCTACCGTGTCGAAGGCCGGGCGATCTGGAGCCTGTTCAATGAGAAGGTGCAGGCCGGGCTCGGCCGCGGCGTCGAACAGACCGGCCTGCTGGACCCCGACGGCATCGACGCGGCGCTGACGGCGCTGCGCCGGTTTCGCGCGGTGCTCGACGCGGTGCAGCCCCATGCGCTCTACACCGCCGCCACCGCCGCCGTGCGCGAAGCCGCCGACGGCCGCAACTTCGTCGAGCGGGTCAAGGCGCAGACCGGGATCACGCTCAACATCCTGGACGGCGAACAGGAGGCCCGTTTCGCCGCGCTGGGCGTGCTGGCCGGAGCGCCGGAGGCGCAGGGCGTGGTCGGCGATCTGGGCGGGTTCAGCCTGGAGCTGGTGCGGCTGGACAAGGGCCGGCCTGGGATCGGGGTGACCCTGCCGCTGGGGCCGTTCGCGCTGGGCCAAGGCAAGCCGTTCGACGCGGCCCTGGTGCGCAAGGAAGTCAACCGCAAGCTGGAGGGGGCCTATCCGTTCCGCACGCCGTGCTTTTACGCGGTCGGCGGCGCCTGGCGCACCCTGGCCCTGGTGCACATGAGGTTGGCGGATTACCCGCTTGAAATCCTGCATCAATACGAAATGACGGCGGCTGACGCCCTGGACACCGCGCGGTTCATCGCCCGCCAGTCCAAGGCCTCGCTGGAGCGGATCGAGGGCGTGTCCAAGAAGCGCGTCGACGCCCTGCCCTATGCCGCGGTCCTGCTGGAAGCGCTGGTGGAGCGGCTGGAGCTGGAGCGGGTGCAGGTGAGCGCCTATGGCCTGCGCGAAGGGCTGATCTATGAGGCGATGCCGGCGGACCTGCGGGCGCTCGACCCGCTGATCGAAGGCTGCGCGGCGCTGGGCGCGCGGCAGGCGATCGCCGAGGACCTGGGGCATGCCCTGGAGGACTGGCTGGCCCCGGCCATGAACAGCCTGGCGCCGGTATTTTCACCCGGGCGCGACCCGGTGCTGCTGGCCGCCGCCTGCCGCCTGGCGGATCTGGGCTCGCGTCTGCATCCCGACCACCGCCCGCATCTTGTGTTCGAGCAGGTGCTGCGGGCGCCGATCGCCGGCATGAGCCACGCCGAGCGGGCGTTCCTAGCGGTCGCTCTGTTCGCCCGGCACACCGCCTCGCTCAACATTCCCGAGCCGCGCATCCTGTCCCGGGTGCTGAGCCCCGAGCGGACCGTGCGGGCGCGGGCCCTGGGCGCGGCGATGCGTCTGGCGTGCGATCTGTCGGGCCGCAGCGCGGCGCTGCTGGCGCGATCCTCGCTCCGGATGACCGGCAACCGGCTGGTGCTGAGCGCCGAACCGGCCGCCGCCGACCTGCTGCTGGGCGAACAGGCGTCGCGGCGCGGGGCGACCCTGGCGGGCATCCTCGACCGGGAACTGAAGATCGAGCGGGACTAGGGGCGCAGCGATGACCGCGCCGCGCGATTTCGGGGATTTCGATTTCATCGTGGTGGGCGCCGGCAGCGCGGGCTGCGTCGTGGCCAACCGGCTGAGCGCCGATCCGCGCCACCGGGTGCTGCTGCTGGAGGCCGGCGGCAAGGACGACCACCCCTGGATCCACATCCCGGTCGGCTACCTCTACACCATGGGCAATCCGCGTACGGACTGGTGCTACCGCACCGAGGCTGAGGCCGGGCTGAACGGACGCGCCCTGAACTATCCGCGCGGACGGGTGCTGGGCGGCTCGTCCTCGATCAACGGCATGATCTACATGCGCGGCCAGGCGGGCGACTACGATCATTGGCGGCAGCTGGGCAATATCGGCTGGGGTTGGGACGACGTCCTGCCGTTCTTCAAGCGCTCGGAAGACCACTACGCAGGGGCGAGCGAGATGCACGGCGCGGGCGGCGAGATGCGGATAGACAAGCAGCGGCTGCACTGGGCCCTGCTGGACGCCTTTCGCGACGCCGCCGAGCAAGAGGGCGTGGCCAAGGTCGAGGACTTCAACACCGGCGACAACGCGGGGTCGTCCTACTTCCAGGTGACCCAGAGGAACGGCCGCCGCCTGAGCGCGGCCGGCGCTTTCCTGAAGCCCGTCTTGAACCGAGCCAACCTGCGGCTGCAGACCGGAGCAACGATCCAGCGGGTTGTCATCGAGGACGGCCGGGCGACCGGCGTTGAGTTCGATCTCGACGGGATGGCGATGACGGCCCGCTGCCGGGGGGAGGCAGTACTCTGCGCCGGGTCGATCGGCTCGCCGGCGATCCTGGAGCGCTCGGGGATCGGCGACGGCGAGCTGCTGCGTGCCTTGGGTATCGCGGTGGCGGCACATGCGCCGGGGGTGGGCGAGAACCTGCAGGACCATCTGCAGATCCGCTGCGCCTACAAGGTGACGGGAGCGGCGACCCTGAACACCCGCGCCGCGTCATGGGCGGGCAAGGCGGCGATCGCCCTGGAATACGCGGTCTCGCGGTCGGGCCCCATGTCGATGGCCCCGAGCCAGTTGGGACTGTTCGCCCGATCCTCGCCGCGTTTCGTGACCGCCAACCTGGAGTATCACGTCCAGCCCTTGAGCCTGGCCAGCTTCGGCGGGGCGCTGGACCCCTTCCCCGCCTTCACCGCCAGCGTCTGCAACGTGCGACCTGAGAGCCGGGGAGCGAGCCACATCGCATCGGCGGACCCGCACCAAGCCCCTCTGATCCAGCCCAACTACCTGTCGGCGGCGGCGGACCGGCAGGTAGCGGTGGACTCCGTACGCCTGACGCGGCGGATCGTGGCGCGCCCTGCCCTCCAGCCCTATCGACCCGAGGAATTCCGGCCCGGCCCCGGCATCGACAGCGAGGCGGAGATCGAGCGGGCCGTGGGCGATATCTCCACCACCATCTTCCACCCGGTAGGCACGGCGGCGATGGGCGCGGTTGTCGACGCGCGGCTGCGGGTGATCGGCGTGGAGGGCCTGAGGGTGATCGACGCCTCGGTGATGCCGGCCATCACCTCGGGCAACACCAACGCGCCGACGGTGATGATCGCCGAGAAGGGCGCGGCGATGGTGTTGGCGGATTCGCTCTCCGGCGCCTCTGTCGATGAGGGTTTTGGGCCGCGCAACCGTACCTGACCCAAGAGTGTCGCGCCGAACATCGGCGCCAGACGCCTCGGGGGAGCGCAACATGACCATCAACAGCGCGCAGGCGCGCCTGCTTTCGAACTCGTGCCTTGCCGGCTTGTCAGTGCTGGCCGTCGCCTCTGCGGCGCGTGCCCAGTCCGCACCGGGTGAGGTTTCGGGGATCCAGGTGATCGGCGCCCCCAGCCGCTCCGTTCCACCACCTGAAATTCCGCAGCCTTGATGGCGGCGCACCTGAACCGTTCGCTGGTCTTGTAAAGGTCGCGGCAGGCCTGAGCGCCGACCCGCCAAGCCATGCCGTTGGCCTGGACCACGCCCCTTGACCGCATCACGCCGCTGCCCAAGGCCTCGGGAAGCGCCGCGGCGCCTTCCGTTCCCGTGACGCCGCCCTCGGCGGCCTCGCCATTGGCGGCCTCGGTAATGATCGAAATGACCCCGCTCTCGGGGAAATAGACGTGGGTGACCGGGTGACCGGGCTGCAGGACCGTCTCGCCGAAGATCAACGGAAATTGCCGCGCGCCGGCCAGCAATACCCTCCGCTCTTCGTCGTCCAGGGACGAGAGGATGAAGTTCTGATGGTCGGTCATGACACGGGCGATCCAGTTTAGGTCTAGGCTGCAGACTACAACGCATCAGAGCCGCGCCCGTTCGAAGGCAAAGCTTCCGGCGGTGGTGTTGGAAGATCGGACATAGGGTGAACTTCCCTGGCAGGACCGAGGGGAACGGGCTTAGAATGGGGACAGAGCGCCACAGAGCGCGTCCTTTAGCGGAGGGACCTCCATGAAGCAGACTGTCATCGGGCTTGGCCTGGCGTTTTCATTGCTCACCGCCGGCTATGCCGTGGCCCAGAACCAGGGGGGCACGATCGTGCGGCCGCCCATGCTGTTCCATGAAGGCTTCAGCGACGGATTCAACGAAGATCCTGTGACGCAGAAGAGCTTGGAAACCAAGGATTTGCGGATCGCCACCTACGGCCCCGGCAAGGATCTGTGGTCCAAGACCTGGCACCCCAAGGCGCCGATGGTCGGCAGCTTCATGTGGACCGGCGCCTGCACCCAGGTGTGCGGCATGACCCTGGCATATCCCGACTCCTACATGGACCTGCGCGGATGGTCGAAAATCACCTGGCGCACGGCGGAAACTGGGCTGCACCAGCTGCGCCTGCTGATCAAGACCGCCGACGGCAAGCTGTTGATCAGCGACCAGTACGTCGGCTCGACCAGCGACTGGCAAGTTTCGGACCTGGTGATCGGCGACCTGCGCTGGCGCGAATTGGACGTGAAGAACCTGAACGACCTCAATCCTCCGGGGAACACCCAGTTCCTGCCGCAGCCGGACCTGTCGCGGGTGGCGGAGATCGGCTTCACCGACCTGATGCCCGGCAGCGGCCACGGCGTGCAGGCCGGCTCGTCGCGGGTCGACTGGATCGAAGTGTACGGCAACAAGGTGTCGAAAAAGACCGCCGACGCCGCAGCCAAGCCCGCCAACGGAGGCTGATCGGCCAATTGAGCTGAAGCGAGGGGCGCATCCGCGAGGGTGCGCCCTTCTTGCTAGTGCGTTCTGGCGTTGCCGTCGGCGTCCGGAGCGTTCCGGTTGTTCTCCTCGCACACATATTCCATCAGGCGATGGCCGTAGTCCCACCTGAAGGCGGCGCGCGCCGTCCAGGGCCTGGTGTAGGCGATGGGATCGTCGATGGTGATCATGTTCTCGAGAACCCGGCCGCCATCGACCTTGCGCAGGCGTTCAGTGACCTGCATCTCGTCGGAGTGGGGCGTGCCGAGCACATCCATGATGCTGGCGTCGGAAACACCCTTGGTGTGGACGACCAGGGTGTCGCCTTCCCAGTGGCCGACCGAGTATCCCATGAGGGTGATCGGAACCTTGGCCGGCATCGGCCGGTCCATATGGATCAGGCGGACGTTGTGGTTGATCGCGAACAACAAGGTCACCAGGCCCTTGGTCTGCACGATCTGGACGCCATAGGGCGCGACCATGATGCGGGGCACGCCGTGAGGCATGCACCGGGTCGACAGATCGACGAAGGGCTTGCCGCTGAGGTTTTTGGCCAAGGCGGAGTCGAACCTGGCTTTGCCCCAGGCGGTGAACGGCGGCATCTTGTCGTCGGTCGGCCACAGCACGGTGCTGTTTACGATGTCATCGGGCGCATCGCGCCGGGTGACGGTCAGGTCGCGGGTGAGGTGCGGCAGGCCGCCGGTATCCCAGGTGCCCTGGAAGTCGCGCGGGTCGCTGCTGGGGGGCGTCCCGGTCTGGGCGGCGGCGGCCCCGGCGAGGACCACGGCCATGGCCATGACGGCGCCTCGAACTATGGACCGACAATTCCCCCGCATCCTACCCCGCTCTTTTAAGACCCTTGTTCTCATCAAGGCAGTCCATCGCTCGAGGGCTGTCAAGGGGCGCGGAACGCTTGCAGCGGTTGAAGGGGCCGACGAAGACGGCTCGTGGCTCGCGCCAGCAGCCTAGGCCGGCCGCGGGGCGCGCTTGACTTCGACCGCCCTCACCCGTCCGCCATCCAGCACCAGGGCTATCTCGCCGCGCTTGAGCTTGAGGGCGTCCTCGCCGAAGGCTTCGCGGCGCCAGCCTTGGAGGGCGGGGGTCTCGGCTTCGTCGTCCCCGGCGATCTTTTCCAGGTCGGAGACGGTCGCGATCAGCTTCGAGGCGACGCCGGCGTCCTCGGAGCGAGCCTTGAGCAGCACCTTGAGCAGTTCGACCACCGCGCCGTTGGCCGGCTGGGCGTAGGCCTTGGGCTTGTCGAGCACCGGAGCGTAGCCCTCCGGATCGACCAGGGCGGCCTTGATGGCGTCGAGCAGTTCGGGGCCGAAGCGCGAGCCGGAGAAGCCCTTGGGCACCGAGCGCAGGCGGTTGAGGCCGTCGGCGTCGATCGGCAGCTGGGTGGCGATCTCTTCGATGCCCTCGTCCTTGAGGATGCGGCCGCGCGGCTGGTCGCGGGTCTGGGCGGTGCGTTCGCGCCAGGCGGCGACGGCCTTGAACACGGCCAAGTACTTGGCGGTGTTGCGCTTGGGCTTGAGGCGCTTCCAGGCGTTCTCGGGCTCGACATCGTAGTTGGCCGGATCGCCGAGGTTCTGCATCTCGCCGGAGACCCAACCGAGGCGGCCTTCGGATTCGAGGCGCTCGCGCAGCAGCGGATAGAGCTTGGCCAGGTAGGTGACGTCGGCCAGGGCGTAGGTCAGCTGGTTCTCGCTGAGCGGGCGGCGGGCCCAGTCCGTGAAGCGGCTGGATTTGTCGAGGTCGACCTTGAGCATCTGGCGGACCAGGGCGTCGTAGGCGACCTGCTCGCCGAAGCCGGCGGCCATGGCGGCGATCTGGCTGTCGAACAGCGGGGTCGGCATGGCGCCGAGATTGACGAAGATCTCCAGGTCCTGCCGGGCGGCGTGGAAAACCTTCATGATCTTCGGATTCTTGAGCACCTCTAGGAACGGCGTCAGATCCAGGCCCTCGGCCAGGGGATCGATGCAGGCGCCCGTGCCGTCCGGCGCTTCGGCCTGGATCAGGCAGAGCTTGGGCCAGTAGGTGGTTTCGCGCATGAACTCGGTATCGACCGCCACGAAGGGCTGGGTACTGATGCGTTCACAAAAAGCCGCGAGGTCGGCTGTGGTGGTAATCGGCGTCATCGGCTAGCTATACCCCGGCATCGCGCGGGGTATGCAAGGCCTTAATCCGCCCGCGATGCCTGGAAGTGCACGGAGTTGTCATGACGGAACGGCCCAACGGCCTCACCTACGCCCAGGCGGGCGTGGATATCGACGCGGGCGACGCCCTGGTGGAAGCGATCAAGCCGCTGGCCAAGGCGACCCGCCGGCCGGGGGCGGACGCCTCGCTGGGCGGATTCGGCGCCCTGTTCGATTTGAAGGCAGCCGGGTTCGAAGATCCGCTGCTGGTGACCACCACCGACGGGGTCGGCACCAAGTTGAAGGTGGCCATCGAATCGGGTCGCCACGACACCGTGGGCATCGACCTGGTGGCTATGTGCGTGAACGACCTGCTGGCGCAGGGCGCCGAGCCGCTGATGTTCCTGGACTACTACGCCACCGGCAAGCTGGAGGTGGAGGTCGCCAAACGCGTGGTCGCCGGCATCGCCGAGGGCTGCAAGCAGGCGGGCGCGGCCCTGGTGGGCGGCGAGACGGCCGAGATGCCGGGGATGTACGGCGAAGGCGACTATGACCTGGCCGGGTTTTCGGTGGGCGCGGTGGAACGCGGCGCGGTGCTGCCGCGGCTGGACGACCAGCGCGAGGGCGACATCCTGATCGGGCTCGGCTCGTCGGGTCCGCACTCCAACGGCTATTCGCTGATCCGACGCATCGTGGAGCGCTCGGGCCTGCGCTGGGAGCACCCTGCCCCGTTCGAAGAGGGCAAGAGCCTAGCGGCGGCGCTGATGGCCCCGACCCGCATCTATGTGAAGAGCCTGCTGCCGCTGTTGAAGGCCGGGCTGGTCAAGGGCGGCGCCCACATCACAGGCGGCGGCCTGATCGAGAACCCGCCGCGCTGTATCGCCGATGGGCTGGTAGCGCAGTTCGACTGGGACAGCTGGGCCCTGCCCCCGGTGTTCGCCTGGCTGCAGGAGATGGGCGGGGTGGCCGACCATGAGCTGCGCCGGACGTTCAACTGCGGGATCGGCTTCCTGATCATCGTGGCGCCGGAGGATGCCGAGCCGGTGCTGGCGGCCCTGCTCAACGCCGGCGAGACCGCCTTCATCTGCGGCCAGCTCGCCAAGGGATGAGCGAGGCTAGGGTCAAGGTCGGGGTGCTGATCTCCGGCCGCGGCTCCAACATGAAGGCCCTGATCGAGGCGGCGGGGGCGGCGGATTATCCGGCGCAGATCGTGGCTGTCGTCTGCAACAAGCCGGGCGCCGAGGGGCTGAATATCGCGTCGGACCTCGGCGTGTTCGCCGTGGCTATCGACCATGGCCTGTTCGCAGAGCGCGAAGGCCATGAGCGGGCGATGGACGCGGTGCTGCGCGACGCGGGCGTGCAGGTGATCGCCATGGCCGGGTTCATGCGCGTGCTGACGCCGTGGTTCATCGAGGCCTGGGCCGGGCGCATGATCAACATCCATCCGAGCCTGCTGCCGCTCTATCCGGGCCTGAACACTCACGCGCGAGCGATCGACGCCGGCGACGCGGAGGCCGGCTGCACCGTGCATGAGGTGACGCTGGGGGTCGACGAGGGGCCAGTGCTGGGCCAGGCGCGCGTGCCGGTGCTGGCGGGCGACGACGCGGCGAGTCTGGCCGCGCGGGTGCTGGAGGCCGAGCACGCGCTCTATCCGGCGGCGCTGGCGGCGTTCTGCGAGCGGTTCCGGCAATAAAAAACCTCTCCCCCGCGAGGAGGAGAGGTTTGATCGTTCAGCCGTGAAACGGCTGATTAGCCGACGATATCTTCCGGCTTGAAGAACTGGACGATTTCGAGGGCGGCGTTTTCGGCGCTGTCCGAACCGTGGACCGAGTTCTCGCCGACCGATTCCGCATAGAGCTTGCGGATGGTGCCCTCGTCGGCGTTGGCCGGGTTGGTGGCGCCCATGACTTCGCGGTAGCGGGCGACGGCGTTGTCGCCTTCCAGGACCTGAACCACGACGGGCTCGGAGATCATGAATTCGACAAGTTCGCCGAAGAACGGGCGTTCCTTGTGGATCTCGTAGAACTTTTCCGCCTGGGCGCGGGACATCTGGATGCGGCGCTGGGCGACGATGCGCAGGCCGGCGTTCTCGATGACCGTATTGACCTTGCCGGTCAGGTTGCGGCGGGTCGCGTCGGGCTTGATGATGGAGAAAGTGCGTTCGGCCATGGGAGGTCTGCTTCTGGTAACTTGAATAAGAGGCGGCGCTTATAGACGGCTGATGCAGCCACGCCAAGGCGGTCCCAAAAGGTTCATTGGACCCCCAAGTTGTTCTTTAGAGAGTGTGGCGCCTTGCCCCCGGACCCCATTTCGGGCCACAGGCTCGCGCCATGCTGCTTATCAAGGAACTCACCCTCGACGCCTGGGGCCGCCGCTTCTTCGAAGATGCGAGCGCCACGATCCCGTCCGGCTCCAAGGTCGGGCTGGTGGGCCGCAACGGAATCGGCAAGTCGACCCTGTTCAAGGTGATCCTCGGCGAGCTGGGCACGACCTCGGGCGAAGTGACCTTCCCCAAGGGCTACCGGGTCGGCACGGTGGATCAGGAAGCCGCCGCCTCGCCGATCAGCCTGCTGGCCACGGTGCTGCAGGCGGATTGGGAGCGGCACAGCCTGCTGACCGAGCTGGAAACGGCGCCGCCGGAACGGATCGGTGAGATCCACGGCCGGCTGATCGAGATCGGCGCCGACCGGGCGCCGTCACGGGCGGCGGAAATCCTGTCGGGCCTGGGTTTCTCGCAGGACGACCTGGACCGGCCGATGGCGGAGTTCTCCGGCGGCTGGCGGATGCGGGTGGCGATGGCCTCGGCCCTGTTCGCCGAGCCCGACCTGCTGCTGCTGGATGAGCCGACCAACTATCTCGACCTCGAAGGCGCGCTGTGGCTGGAAGCCAAGCTGAAGCGCTATCCGCACACCGCCATCATCATCAGCCACGACCGCGAACTGCTGAACAATTCGGTGGATTCGATCCTGCACGTCGCGGGCGGCAAACTCGACTACTACACCGGCGGTTACGACGATTTCGAACGGATGCGGGCGGAGAAGCTTCGGCTGAATGCGGCGGCGCGGAGCAAACAGGACGCCGAGCGCGCCCACCTGCAGGCCTTCGTCGACCGCTTCAAGGCAAAGGCGTCCAAGGCCGCACAGGCGCAGTCGCGGATGAAGCGGCTGGCGAAATTGCCGCCGATCGCCGCCATCGGCGCGGAGAGCGTGCAGGGCTTCACCCTGCCCTCGCCGGAAAAGGCCATGGCGCCGCCGCTGATCCGGCTGGAGGGCGTGACCGCCGGCTATGACGACAAGGTCATCCTCAGGGACATGACCCTGCGGCTGGACGTCGACGACCGCATCGGCCTGCTGGGCGTCAACGGGGCCGGCAAGTCGACCTTCGCTAAGCTGATCGCGGGCGCCTTGCCGAAGATGAGCGGGGCGATGCACCGCGACGGGCGGCTGAAGGTCGGCTGGTTCCACCAGCACCAGATCGAAGCGCTGGAGCCGCTGGACACCCCGCTGGACCTGATGCGCCAGCACCTGCCGCAGGCGACAGAGGCCAGCCGCCGGGCGCGGCTGGCGCAGTATGGGCTGAGCGCCACCAAGGCGGAGACCCAGCACAAGGACCTGTCGGGCGGCGAGCGGGCTCGCTTGCTTCTGAACCTAGTGGCGGCGCAGGCCCCGCACCTGCTGATCCTGGACGAGCCGACCAACCACCTGGACATCGACAGCCGCCGGGCCCTGCTGGACGCGCTCAACGACTACGAGGGCGCCGTGGTGCTGATCACCCACGACCGCTCGCTGATGGAACTGGTGGCCGACCGGCTATGGCTGGCGGCGGACGGCTCGATCAAGCCGTTCGACGGCGATCTGGACGACTATTCCAAGTTCGTGCTGGACCGCGCCAGGCGAGCCGCCAAGGCCGGCAAGGAGGCATCGTCCCCAGCCGCGCCGCGCAACGACAAGAAGGCCGCGGCCGCAGCCCGCGCCGCCCTGGCCCCGATGAAGAAGGAACTGGACGCGGTGGAGGCCAAGGTGGCGCGCATCACCCGCACTCTGGTCGAGACCGACGCGGCCCTGGCCGATCCGAAGATGTTCAAGCGGCAAAACGAGATGATCCAGCTAGGCAAGGACCGCGCCCGCGCGCTCGATAACCTGGCCAAGGCGGAAGCCGAGTGGCTGGAGAAGGCCGAGCAGTACGAGGCGGCCAAGGCGGGGGCGGCGTGACCCGAAAGGGCGGCAAGCTTGCCGCCTACGCGCTGCTGACCCTATCCGGCCTGTGCTGGGGCGCCGGGTTCCCGATGGGCAAGCTGGCGCTGCGCGAAACGGACGCGGTGCACATGGTGCTGCTGCGGTTCGCCGTGGCGGCCCTGGTCGCCTTGCCGTTCGCGTTGCGCAGCCGCGAGGCCCGCGCCCTGTTCCGCTGCCCGCCCGTGCTGTGGTCGGGGGTTTTCTACGGCATCGCCTTCGTCATTCAGTTCGAAGGGTTGGCGCGGACCAGCGTCGCCCTGTCGGCCCTGCTGGTGGGGGCCATGCCGGCCATGATCGCCCTATGCGCGCCGCTGGTGGGCGAGAAGGTCAGCCGGATATCATGGATCGGAGTGGCGGGCGCGACCGTGGGCGCGGCCCTGATCGCGGGGCGGCCTGAAGGCGCCGGCACGCCGCTCGGCGTGGCGCTGTCGCTGGGATCGCTGCTGGTGTTCCTGGCCTGGCTGCTGGTGCTGCGCCGCGCGCCCGCCTCACCGCCGCCGATGGCGATTCCGGCGGTGGGGGTAATCGTGGCGGCGCTGACGGTGCTGCCGATCGCCCTGGTCATGCACGGACCGCCGAACCTGGCGTTGAGCCCGGGCGCCTGGGCCGCCATCGCCGGCCAAGGGGTGTTCTCCACCTTGATCGCCACCGCCGCCTGGCAGGCGGGCTCCGCGCAGGTCGATAGCGCCAGCGCGGGGGTATTCATCAACATCGAGCCGCTGATGGGCGCGGCGCTGGGGGTGCTGCTGTTCGGCGACCGCCTGACCATGGCGCTGGGCCTGGGCGGCCTGCTGATCCTCGGCGGCAGCTTCGTCACCGTGCTGGGCGAGGCCAAGGCGCCGGCCTCTCCGACACCGGCCTAGACTCCTTGCCTAGGCCTGCTTCTCCCAACGCCCTTCGGGGCTTTGCTTCCAATAGGACAGGGCCGCGCCGGCCCCTTTCAGCGCCGACCACTGCTTGCGCGCGAGACCGAGCTGGTCGTCGTCCTTGCCGTCGAACAGGACCAGGCAGCGGGTGTAGCCCGTCAGTTCACCTGGCTCGGCCCCGTCGATCAGGAACAGGGCCTCGGCACCGTTGGGGTTGTCGTCGGTAGTGGTGAGCAGCACCGGCTGGCGGGCGGCCTCGGGCTCGGAAGCCAGGCCGTGGGGCAGGAAGCTGTCGTCGCGGTAGCTCCACAGCCAACCGTCCAGATGCTCCAGCCGATCGGCGGACCCCGAGCGGACGATCGCCTTCCAGCCGCGCGCCAGGGTTTTGTCCAGCAGTTCGGGCAGGGCCTGATCCAGCCCCGTGCGCTCCAGGTGGTAGAACCAGACCTCGCAGGACGGCTCAGCCAAGACGGGAAACCTCTCAATATGTTGCAAGTATTGCGATGCTGAAGTGTATTCAGAAGCTCTGTGTGGCCCATAAAGCTCAAGATTCGAACAAGAATCGGCAAATCCCGAGGGATCGACGTTTTCTGGTCGTAAAGTAGATGTACGGCCGGTAATCGGACGTCACCGTTGGGAAAATCGATTCCTGGCGGTTCCCCCCGGCTTCGCCCGCCGACTGCCTGACGCAGCGACGGACGCTGGATTGTAGTCAACCTCGGTCTGTGGATTCAAACATGAAGATGTATTTTGTGGCCGCCGCTTTCGTGGCCCTGGCGTCGACCTCCGCCTACGCGCAAGCCAAGGAAGACAAGGCCCCGGCCGCCGCCGCGTCCGCCGAAGTTCCGGCCGAACTGAAGGCCTACGTCACGACCCACGCCAACGCTTCGACCCCGACCACCTATAACGGCAAGGTCCTGATGGGCCATCGCCTGGACGGCGACATCGTGTGGTCGGCCCTGCCCGGCTTCCCCGCCTATCGCTGGACCAACCTGAACGGTCAGCAGGTCGTGCTCGAAAAGAAGACCAACTTCGTCGTCGGCGTTTTCTAGGAAACCCACGCTTAGCGAAAACAAGGGCCGGCTCCACGCCTGAAGTGTGGGCCGGCCCTTTCTATGTTCAGTCCTCGTAGCTGTCCGCCACCAGCCTGTTGAGCAGGCGAACGCCGAAGCCCGAAGCGCCATCCGGGATGACGGCGCGCGAGGACGGCTTCATCCAGGCGGTCGAGGCGATGTCCAGGTGCGCCCAGGGCAGGCCGTTGACGAACTTCTGGATGAACAGGGCCGCGGTGATCGATCCGCCCGCGCGGCCGCCGATGTTCTTCATGTCGGCGCCCATGCTGTCGAGCATCTTGTCGTACTGCGGCGGCAGCGGCATCCGCCACAGGTTCTCGCCCTCGGTGGCGCCGGCCGCCAGCAGGTTTGCGGACAGCTCGTCGTTGTTGCTGAACAGGCCGGCATAGTCGTTGCCGAGCGCGATGATGATGGCCCCGGTCAGGGTCGCCAGATCAACCATGAACTTGGGTTTGAAGCGGTCCTGGCAGTACCAGAGGGCGTCGGCCAGAACGAGGCGACCCTCGGCGTCGGTATTGATCACCTCGATGGTCTGGCCGGACATGGAGGTGACGATGTCGCCGGGACGCTGGGCGTTGCCGTCAGGCATGTTCTCGACTAGGCTGAGAATGCCGATGGCGTTGACCTTGGCCTTGCGCGCGGCCAGGGCGTACATCAGGCCGGCGACGGCCCCTGCCCCGCCCATGTCCCACTTCATGTCCTCCATGCCCTCGGCGCCCTTGATGGAGATGCCGCCGGTGTCGAAACAGACGCCCTTGCCGACAAAGGCGACGGGCTGGGTCGCATGGTCGGCGGCGCCCGTCCACTGGATCACCACCAGCTGGCTCTCGCGCACGCTGCCCTGGCCGACGCCCAGCAGCGCGCCCATGCCGAGCTTGGCCATGGCGGGCTCATCGAGAATTTCGACCACCAGGCCGAGGCGCTCCAACGCCTTCACGCGCTGAGCGAATTCGACCGGGTAGAGGATGTTGGCGGGCTCGGAGACCAGGTCGCGTGTGAATGCGATGCCCTCGGCCAGGCCGGCCAGGGGCTCGAAGGCGGCGATGACGGCGTCTGGGTCTTCGGCCGCAACGATCGTGGTCTGGATCGACGGCTTCTTCTCGGGCTTTTCGCGGGTCAGGTACTTGTCGAAGCGGTAGGCCGCAAGGCGGACGCCGAAGGCCGCCTGGGCCAGAAGATCGGGGCCGAGATCGAAGCGCAGGTCCAGCACCGTCGAGCCCGAATTCTTGAGCGCCTTGTAGGCCTCGGCTCCGGCGGCTTCCGCGCCCTGGGCGTTGAAGGCGTCCTTGGGACCAGCCCCGATCAGCAGCAATTGGGCGGCGTGCAGGTTGGCCGGGGCCACCAGTTCGACCGCCTGGCCCTTGGCCCCTTTGAAGCGACCGGCCAGGGCCCGCGACACCGCGCCGCCGGTTTCAGCGTCCAGCGCCTCGGCCGCGGCGGACAGGACGGGCCCCTCGAACACCAGGACGGCGATGGCCGAAAGGGGCGCGCCGGCGACCGGGCCGGCTGTCTGGAATTGGATCTGCATGCTGTTCACTTTCCGAAGCGTCGTCACAGTTGAAAGGCGCCAATGCCACGGCGCCGTTATTGTTACCGCAGGCTGTTGTCCCGGCCCGCCGGGCGCGTGTAGAAGATGGCGCGCCCAGCTGGGGCCTGCAACGCCGACTTACGGCCCCCTATGAAGCTGATCGACAGGTATCTGTTCCGCCAACTGCTGGGCCCTACGATCCTGGCCACGCTCTCCCTATCGGGTGTGGCTCTGCTGAGCCAGAGCCTGCAGGCGCTCGACCTGATCGTGAATCAAGGCCAGAGCGCTTCGGTATTCATCAAGATCACGCTTTTGGGATTGCCGTCCCTGGTGTCGATGATTCTGCCGATCGCCATCTTCGTCGCTTCGTTGGTGGCCCTGAACCGCCTGCAAACCGAGCAGGAGCTGGTGGTCTGCTTCGCCGGGGGGATGAGCCGATGGCGGGTGATCTCGCCGACCATCCGGCTGGCGGTGTTTGCCACCCTGGTCGCCCTGATCATCAATCTGTGGATCCAGCCGCTGTGCTCGCGCCTGATGCGCGTTGAACTGGTCAAGGTGCGCACCGACCTGGCCTCGACCCTGGTGCAGGAGGGGCAGTTCACCCAGCCCTCACCCGGCTTGACCGTCTACGCCCGCCAGGTGCTGCCGCACGGCAATCTGAAAAACCTGTTCGTCGATCAGGAGAAGCCCTCGGGCGAGTCCAGCACCTTCACCGCCAAGGAAGGCCAGATCGCCGACCGCAACGGCGTCCCGGTGCTGGTCATGCGCCACGGCTCCAACCAGCAACTGTCCAAGACCGGCGTGCTCGATTACGTCGCCTTCGAGGAATACACCTTCGACCTGTCGCCCTTTCTGCCCGGCGGCGAAGGCGTCCACTACAAGGCCTCCGACCGCTATCTGCACGAGCTGTTGTGGCCTGACCTGGCCCAGACCTGGGAGCAGCAGAACGAGCTTAAACTCTATGCCGAGGGCCATGCGCGACTGTCCGGCCCGCTGTACAATATCGCCCTGGTCGCCCTGGCTCTGGCCGCAGTGCTCGGCGGCGGCTTCAGCCGCATGGGCTATGGCCGGCGCATCGCCACCGCCGCGGGCCTAGCCGCCCTGACGCGTATCGTCGGCGTGGGCGTGCAGGCGCTGTGCGACGACAACATCTGGTTCAACATCCTGCAATATGCCGTGCCCCTGGCCGCGGTGGCCTGGGCGATGTCGCGCGTGTTCCGCCAAAGCACCAGCCGACACAGGACCCTACGCCCGCCCGAACCCCTGAGCCCCACGCCGCAGGCGGCATGATGATCGGCCTGTCACGCATCCAGCTCTATATTCTGTGGCGCACCCTCTCGGCGCTGATCGTGGCCCTGCTGGTGATCATGGCGGTGGAGCTGCTGGTCGATTTCGTCTCGGTGTCGCGGGACGTCGGCGCGCGGGTGGATATCACGCCGTCCGAAGTGCTGGGCCTGACCCTGATGAAGGCTCCCAGCGTGCTGCTGGTGCTGCTGCCGTTCGTTTTCCTGTTCGGCACCCTGGGGGCGTTCGTCGGGCTGAACAGGCGCAGCGAACTGATCGCCATGCGCGCGGCCGGGATTTCCGCCTGGCGCTTCATCTTCCCCGCCGCCGCGGCGGCCTTCATCTGCGGCATCCTCGCCGCCACCGCCTTCAACCCGGCCGCCTCGGCGCTGAACCTGCGCTACGAGAAGACCCGCGCCGAGCTGATGAAGGACTACCTGGCTACCGCACCCAAGGAAGTGTGGCTGCGACAGGGCGGCGCACGGGGCCAGACCGTGATCCACGCGAGGTCCAAGACCGACGGCGAAAACACCGTCCTGCACGGGGTTTCGGTGTTCTTCTACACCATGGACAAGCAGGGCGTGCCGCAGTTCGACCGCCGGGTCGAAGCCAGGGAAGCGCGTCTGGGCACCGGCGGCCTTATATTGACCGACGTCAACAGCACGCGGCCCGGCGGCTTCCTGGAGCACTCCGAAAGGCTGGTCCTGCCATCGACGGTGCGCGACGCTTCCGGCCTGCTCAATATCGGCTCGGTCGAGGCCATTTCGTTCTGGGATCTGCCGGGCGCCATCCGCCGCGCCGAGCAGGCGGGGCTGACCTCGACCGCCTATCAGATCCAACTGCAGCAACTGCTTGCCACGCCCCTGCTCTACAGCGCGATGGCGGTGCTGGCCGCCGCCTTCTCCCTGCGCCTGTTTCGCCTGGGCGGCCTGGCGGGGCTGGCCGGAGCCGGCGTGGCCCTGGGGTTCGGCGTCTTCTTCTTCAATCAACTGTGTGGTGCGCTCGGCCGGTCGGGCGTCATTCCGACCTATGCGGCCGCCTGGGCTCCACCCATACTCGCGCTGCTGTCTGGACTGACCTTGCTTTGCTATACCGAGGACGGCTGATCCGCGTGGAACGTTTGGGATCGGCATGTTTCGACGGGGGATGGGGCGTTTGACCGAGCTTTGGAATACACGACTGCTGGCCGGCGCCGCTGCCTGTGCGCTGGGCTGCACGCTCGGCTCGCAGTCGATCGCCCAAGCGCAACCAGTCGGCGACGCCCCTGCCACAGCCGCCGACACGACCCCGCCGGATAGCCGCGGCCGGCTTGGCTTCCGCGATCGGGCGTCACGCGATCAGGCGCTGGCGACCCCCGTCGTCCGCCCGGTGCGTCCGGCCGATGTCAGCGCTGACCAATTGATGGGCGATCAGGCCTTCTACATGGAGGCCGACACCGTCGTCGGCGACGACGAGCGGAAAATCTGGACCGCGCGCGGCTCAGTCGAGGCCCGCTACCAAGGCCGCACCCTGCGGGCCAATGAACTGATCTACAACACCGTCAACGGCGTGGTCACGGTACGCGGCGACGTGCAGTTGGTGAACTTGGACGGCACCGTCGAATTCGCCAAGGCCATGACCGTGGACAAGGATTTCTCCACCGGCATAGCGGTGGCCTTTTCCACCCGGCAGAAGCTGAACACCAAGCTGATGGCCGATGAGGCCGTGCGCCTGAACAAGAACGCGATGGAGCTGAACAAGGCGGTGTTCACCGTCTGCGACATCTGCGCCGAGGACGGCACGCCGAAGGAACCGACATGGTCGATCCAGGCCGCCCAGGTGATCCAGGATCACAAGCGCCAGATCGTCTACTACAAGAATGTGGTCATCCGGGTGAAAGGCATCCCGGTGATGGCGGCGCCGCTGTTCTGGCACGCCGATCCGACCGCGGTGCGCCAATCCGGCCTGCTGGCGCCCAAGATTGCGCTCGATTCGCGGCGCGGCTTCTCCTACGAGCAGCCCTATCTGTTCGTTATCGATCCCTCACAAGACCTTGTTCTTTCTCCGCAAATCAACACCAAGGTCAACCCCTACCTAAACGGGGAATACCGCAAGCGCTTCTACAGCGGCGAGATCGACGCCCGCTTTGGCTACGGCTACGACGCCCAGTTCGATAGCAACGGCAAGCGCTACGACAACGTCACCTCCCGCAGCTACATCCTGGCCCAGGGCGCCTTCGCCCCGACAGAAAACTGGACCTACGGCTTCTCGGCCGAACGAGTCACCGATCCACTGCTGTTCAACCGCTACAACGTGCCCAACGTCTACGACCAGCGGGGGCTGTATTCGACCGACGACCAGCGCCTGCTGAGCCAGGTCTATGCGGTCGAGCAGAACGCCAACTCCTACCTCTCGGTCGCCGCCCTCAGTGTCCAGGGCCTGCGCGTCGGCGACAACAACGGCACCTTCCCGCTGGTCGCGCCGCTGGTGGAAGCGCATTACGAGCCGAACATAAAAATCCTCGGCGGACGGCTGCGGCTGGACGGCGGCGGGGTCATCCTGACCCGCGATCGCGACGTGCTCCTCAACCACGCTCCCGGCCAGGACAGCCGCCGCGCCAGCTTCGGCGGCGATTGGCGCGGCAGCTACACCTTGAGCCCCGGCATCCGGCTGGAGCCGTTCGTCAACGCCCGCACCGACGTCTACAACGTGGACGAGATCAGCCTGGCAGATCGGTCGATCCATACCACCACCCGCGCCCTGGCGACGGCGGGCATGGACATGAGCTGGCCGTTCTTCCGCCGCGAGGGCGACGCCACCCTGATCCTGGAGCCGCTGGCCCAGATCGCGGTTTCGCCCCGGGCCACGATCAACCCGCTGATCCCCAACGAGGACAGCCGTGTCTTCAGCTTCGACGAGGCCACCCTGTTCGACGCCAACAAGTCGCCTGGGTTCGACCATTACGAAGGCGGCGCGCGGATCAACGCCGGCGGACGGGCGACGCTGAACTGGGATCAGGGCGGCACCGTCCAGATCATGGCCGGCCGCAGCTATCGCACCGCGATGGACCCCACTATGCCGGTGGGCACCAGCCTAAACCGCACGTCCTCCGACTGGGTGGTGGCGGCGACAGTGCAGCCCAGCTCGCAGTTCACCGGCTACATGCGTTCGCGCCTGGATGGCGTGACCGGCAAGGCCAATGTGTTCGAAGCCGGCTTGAACGGCTCCAGTCCCCGGGCCAATGGCTTCGTCCGCTACTTCTACGACACCGTCGACACCCCCGGCGTGAAGACGCAGAACGTCCAGGCCGGCGGGCAATTCCTGATCAGCAAGCGCTGGGGCTTTGTCGCCTCGACGTCCTACGACATCGCCGCCAACGTGCCTGTGCTGCAGGAGTTCGGGCTGCTCTATCAAGACGAGTGCACCCACTGGGAACTGGTCTTCCAACACGACGGGACGTTTGACCGCACCCTGCGTCCGTCGGACAAGATTATTCTGCGCCTAATGCTCGCCACATTGGGTGGTACAGGGTACCAGAGGTCGGACTTCCGTTAAAACGTCGTGCGAACCGGATTCAAACCTTCCATGTTCCAATCCCATAGCCGCCGCGCCGCCTTGATGGCCGCTGTCATGCTGCTGCCGCTTCTCGCCGAAGGGAACGCCCAGGCGCAACTTCGTGCACCCTCCGCGCCAGCCGCGCCGCGCTCGCGCGTGGTCACCCCGACGGTGGACCTGCCCAAGGACGTCACGCCCGTGGCGCCCGCCGAAGTGGTCGCTCCGCCCACCGCGCCGCCCGCCCCGGCCTTCAACCCGCTGAACGAAGGCGTGGCCGCGGTCGTCAACGACGACATCATCTCGACCTATGATCTGCGCCAACGCCTGCGCCTGCTGGTGCTGACCAGCGGCGTGCAGCCGAGCCAGGAGAACGTGCAGCAGCTGGAGCAGCAGGCCCTGCGCTCTCTGGTGGACGAGCACCTGCAGACCCAGGAACTGCGCAAGGTCGGCAAGCGCCAGAAGGTCGACCTGATTGCCGAGAACAAGGACGTCGACGAAGAAATCAGCGACCTGGCCAAGCAGAACAACCTGACCCTGCCGCAGATGAGGAGCTCCTTCGCTCAGTCGGGCGTGGACATGGAGACCCTGCGCGACCAGATCCGCACCCAGATCAGCTGGCAACGGCTGATCAGCGGCCTTTACGGCAGCCGCGTGCGCGTCGGCGACGCCCAGGTCGAGGGTCAGCTACAGCGTATCAACGCCCAGGCCAGCCAGACCCAGTATCTGGTCGGCGAGATCTTCCTGGATTCCAACCGCGCCGGCGGCGCCGCGCCGGCTCTGGAAGGCGCCAACCAGCTGATCGCCCAACTGCAGCAGGGCGCGCCATTCGCCGCGGTCGCGCGCCAGTTCTCGTCCGGCCCGACCGCCGCCAACGGCGGCGACACCGGCTGGATTTCCGCCGCCCAGGCGCCGCCCAAAGTGGCCGCCGCCCTCGAAGGCCTGCGTCCCGGCCAGCTGTCGGCGCCGATCCCGGTCAGCGACGGGGTCTACATCGTCTATCTTCGCGAAAAGCAGGCCGCTTCGGGTCAGACCATGGTCAGCCTGAAGCAGTTGGCGGTGCGTCTGGAGAAGGACGCCTCCGCCGATCAGGTCGCGGCCGCCAACGCCGCCCTGCGCGCCCTGCGCCCGCAGATCACCGGCTGCGACAACCTGGAAGCCGTCGCCGGCAAGGTGCCGGGCGTGGTGTCCGCCGATCTGGGTGAGGCGGAGATCAGCGATCTGCGCGGCCCGTTCAAGGAAGCCGCCGAGCAGCTGCAGGCCCATCAGGTATCCGATCCGATCCGCACCGACGTGGGCGTTCACCTGGTGGCGGTATGCTCCAAGCGCGCCGGCGGAGCCAAGCTGCCGACCAGGGCCGATGTGCAGAACCGGCTGTTCGCCGAGCAGCTGTCGGTGATGTCCCGCCGCTACCTGCGCGACCTTCGCACCTCGGCGACCATCGAGGCGCGATAGTTTGGCGGCGCCCGCGCCGCTGGCCCTCACCCTGGGCGATCCCGCAGGCGTCGGTCCCGAGATCATCGTCAAGGCCTGGCAGGCGCTGCGCGGCGGCGGCGAGCCGTTTGTCGTGATCGGCGATTTCCAGGCCCTGGCCGCCGCCTCTCCGGCCGGCGCATCGATCCTGACGCGTGTCGGTTCGGTCCAGGAAGCCGGCGCGCTGTTCGCCGCCGCCCTGCCCGTGCTCGACATGCCCTTGTCCGCCCCCGTGGTGGCCGGCAAGGCCTCCTCGGCCCATGCCGCCATGATCGTGCGCTGGATCGAGACGGCGGCGGGTCTGGCCCTGTCCGGCGCCGTGAGCGGGGTTGTGACCGCCCCGATCGCCAAGGCGCCGCTTTACGAGGCCGGCTTCGGCTTTCCGGGGCACACCGAATTCCTGGCAGAGCTGACCGCCCTGGCCCCGCTGAACGGCGCTCGGGGGCCGGTGATGATGCTGGCCGCCGCCGACCTGCGCACCGCGTTGGTGACCATTCACGATCCCTATGTCGAAGTCCCTGCCTTATTGACCGTCGAGCGGATCGTACGCACCGGCGAGGTGACGGCGCAGGCGCTGAAGCGCGACTTCGGTATCGCGGCCCCTCGGCTGGCGGTGACGGGTCTGAACCCGCACGCGGGCGAGAGCGGCTCCATCGGCCGCGAGGAGGTGGATGTGATCATCCCCGCCGTGCAGGCCTTGCGGGCGCGGGGCATCGACGCGGTGGGGCCGAAACCGGCCGACACCCTGTTCCATCCCGAAGCCCGCGCCACCTATGACGCGGCGATCTGCATGTACCACGACCAAGCCCTGATCCCGGTCAAGATGCTGGACTTCTGGGGCGGGGTGAACCTTACGCTGGGTCTGCCGATCGTGCGCACCTCGCCCGACCATGGAGTTGGCTACGATATCGCCGGACGGGGCGTGGCGCGGGCCGAAAGCATGATCGCCGCGATCCGGATGGCTTCCGAGATCGCTCAGCGCCGGCTGGCCGCATGAGCACGGCTGCGCTGGAGGCCCTGCCGCCGCTGCGCGACGTGCTGGCGGAGCACGGCATCCTCGCCAACAAGGGCTTTGGTCAGCACTTCCTGCTGGACCTCAACATCACCCGCAAGATCGCAAGGCTGGCCGGACCGCTGGACGGCTGCGTGACCATCGAGGTCGGGCCGGGGCCGGGAGGCCTGACGCGGGCCTTGCTGGAAGCCGGCGCGCGCGTGGTGGCGGTGGAGAAGGATCCGCGCTTCCTGCCGCTGCTGGCGCAATTGGCCGAGGCCGCGCCGGGGCGGCTGACAGTGGTCCAGGCCGACGCTTTGCAGGTGGACGAGCGGGCCCTGGCCGACGCGGTAGAGCCTGGCGCACCCGTCCGGATCGTCGCCAACCTGCCGTACAACGTCGGCACGCCGTTGCTGATCAAATGGCTGACCGGACCGCTGTTGCCCGAGAGCATGAGCCTGATGTTCCAGAAGGAAGTCGCCCAGCGCATCGTCGCCGAGGTCGATGCCGACGCCTACGGCCGCCTTGCGGTGATAAGCCAGGCGATCGCGGACGCCGAGATCGTCATGGACCTGCCGGCACGCGCCTTTACTCCGCCACCCAAGGTCGCCTCGGCCGTGGTGCGGGTGACGCCGAAGGCGGATCGGCCGCCAGAGGCGGTGCTCAAGACCCTTCAAGCGGTCACCCACGACGCCTTCGGACAGCGCCGGAAGATGTTGAAATCCAGCTTGAAAACGCTCGGCGGATCAGATCTGTGCGAGGCCGCCGGAATCAATCCGGAAGCGCGCGCCGAGACCATCGACGTGGCCGGATTCCTACGGCTGGCGGAGGCGGTCAAAGGCTTGACCGCCCCTTAGATTGGGCGCGCCATCGTTCGCTTACGAGGGGACGGCGATGTTTAAAGCCTGGGAGAAATACGCGGTGTTCAGCGGCCGCGCGGGGCGGCGCGAGTTCTGGCTGTTCATGTTGCTGAATGCGCTTGTCTGCCTGGCCGGGGCGATCGTGGACTCTGTCCTGTTCCCTCGCCTGCACCTGTCCGAGACCGCAGCCACTCTGGCGTTCCTGATCCCCAGTTCGGCGGTGTCGTTCCGGCGCCTGCACGATATCGGCCGGTCCGGCTGGTGGTTCCTGCTGATGCTGGTCCCGGTCATCGGCTGGATCGTGCTGCTCGTCTGGCATCTGACGCCTAGCGCGCCGGGGCCGAACCAGTTCGGCGCGCCTCCTAGCGCAGAAAACGTTTCGGCCTGACCGAGACCGGGCGTGACTCCGCGACGCTTGACGGGTCAATTGCGACCATAACAAATCATCGGCAAGCCACGTCACGCCCAGGTCGCCCCTGCGACTGACGGATCGGCGCTGGAACAACCGTCGCCTGAACAGGCGAAACCGGGGGCGACAGTTGAATTTCTCGGAGCACTTCATCCGCCGTCCGATCGCCACCTCGCTGATGGCGGCGGCGATGCTGGCGATTGGCGTGATCGCCTTCCTGCGCCTTCCGGTCTCCGCCCTGCCCCAGGTGGATTTCCCGACCATCCAGGTGACCGCGAGCCTGCCGGGGGCCAGCGCCGAGACCATGGCCTCGAGCGTGGCGACACCATTGGAGCGGCAGCTGTCGCAAGTTCCCGGGCTGACGCAGATGACGTCGAGCAGCTCCACGGGTTCAACCCAGGTGACGATGCAGTTCGAGTTGTCGCGCAAGCTCGACGCGGCCGCCCAGGACGTGCAGGCGGCGATCAGCGCGGCTGCAGGCCAGTTGCCGGCGAACCTGCCTAGCCCGCCGACCTTCCGCAAGGTCAACCCTGCCGACTCGGCGGTGTTCGTGATCGCGATGTCGTCGCAGACCCTGCCCGCCAGCGTGGTCGACGACTATGCGGAGAACATCGTCGGCGCGAAGGTTTCGCGCATGGCCGGGGTCGGGGTGGTCAACATCGCGGGCGGGCGCAAGCCGGCCATGCGCATCCAGATCGACCCCCTGAGGGCGGCGGCGCGGGGGCTGCAGCTGGACGCGATCCGCACCGCCATCACCCAGGCCACGGCCAACGGGCCCAAGGGCCAACTGATCGACGGCGCCCGGGCGACCAGCTTCTACGCCGACGACCAGATCCTCGACGCCGAGACCTGGAACCAGACCATCGTCGGTTACCGCAACGGGGCGCCGATCCGCATCCGCGATGTGGGCCAGGCCGTGGCCGGGGTCGAGAACAACCAGACCGGCTCCTATAGCCAGCCTGGGCGCACCAGCCATTTCGAGACCTTGAAGGCCGGGCCGGTGATCGGGGTGCTGATCTTCAGGGAGCCCGGCGCCAACATCATCAAGACGGTGGAGGCGGTGAAGGCCGCGCTGCCGGAACTGCGCGCGGCGGTGCCGGCGGGCATCGACATGAGCGTGCTGGCCGACCGTACGGTATCGATCCGCGCCTCAGTGCATGACGTGGAGATCACGTTGCTGATCACCATCGTCATGGTGGTGGCGGTGATCTTCCTGTTCCTGCGCGACCTGTGGGCGACGGTGATCCCGAGCGCGGTGATCCCGGTGTCGCTGATGGCCACGGCGGCGCTGATGCTGCCGGTGGGGTTCAGCCTCGACAACCTCAGCCTGATGGCGATGACGATCGCGGTCGGGTTCGTGGTCGACGACGCCATCGTCATGGTCGAGGGCATCTGGCGGCGAATCGAGCACGGCGAGGCGCCGTTCCAGGCCGCCCTGAACGGCTCGCGCGAGATCGGCTTCACCATCCTGACCATCTCGCTGTCGCTGATCGCGGTGTTCACGCCGCTGATGTTCATGGGCGGCGTGGTCGGGCGGATGATGCAGGAGTTCGCCCTGGTGCTGAGCGCCGCGGTGGTGGTGTCGGTGTTCCTGGCCCTGACCCTGACGCCGATGCTGTGCGGCCGGTTCCTGCAGCAGCCCGCGCCGCCGCGAAGCCGGTTCATGAAGGGGCTGGAGCGCGGGTTCGCCAATATCGAAAGCGGCTATGCGCGGGCGCTGGATGCGGTGCTGCGCCACAAGATCGCGACCATGGCCGTGTTCTTCATCACCATGGCCCTGACGGTCTGGCTCTACGCCACGGCCAAGACCGGCTTCTTCCCTCTGCAGGACGCGGGCTTCCTCGGCGGCAACATGGTCACGGCCCAGGGCTCGTCCTACGCCAACACCGACGCCAAGACGCGCGAGGTGCTGAAGATCATCGCCGACGATCCGGACGTCGAGGAGGCGCACTACACCGTCAATGCGATGGATACCTCGCAGGCGATCCTCAACGTGGCGCTGAAGCCGCGCGCCGAGGGACGCAAGGCGAGCGCCAGCGACATCATCAACCGGCTGCGGCCCAAGCTGGCCAATGTGGTGGGGGCCCAGGCGATCCTGCAGGCCAGCCAGGACATCAACATCGGCGCCCGGCCTGCCCGCGCCCAGTACCAGTACACCCTGTCGGACGGGGACCTGGACGAGCTGAACAGCTGGACCCCGCGACTGGTGGCCGTGCTGCAAAAGCTGCCTGAGCTCAGGGACGTCAATTCCGACCAGCAGTCGGCGGCCCCGAGCAACACCCTGACCATCAACCGCGACGCAGCGGGCCGGTTCGGCATCGCGCCCGCCGACATCGACGCGGCCCTGTACAATCAGGTCGGCCAGCGCCAGGTGGCGCAGTACTTCACCCAGTTGAACACCTATCGCGTGATCCTGGAGGCGCCGCCGGGGATGCAGGCGACACCGGAACTGCTCAACGCGGTGCATCTGATGTCGCCGCGCACAGGCAAGCCGGTGCCACTGTCGAGCCTGGTGACGCTGGACCCGTCCAGGGTGCACAGCCAGACCATCACCCACCAGGGCCAGTTCCCGGCGGCGACCATCTCGTTCAACCTGGCGCCGGGCGTATCATTGGGCGCGGCGACCGAGGCGGTGGAGGCGGCGCGGGCCAACCTCGGGGCGCCGGTGACCCTGAACGGCGCGTTCCAGGGCGTGGCGCAGGCGTTCCAGGACTCCCTGAAGGACGAGCCGGTGCTGATCGCGGGGGCGCTGCTGGCGGTCTATGTGATCCTGGGCATGCTCTACGAGAGCTACATCCACCCGCTGACGATCCTGTCGACCCTGCCCTCGGCGGGGCTGGGCGCCCTGCTCGCTCTGCGCCTGACCGGGCGGGATCTCGACGTGATCGGCATCATCGCCATCATCCTGCTGATCGGCATCGTCAAGAAGAACGGCATCATGATCGTCGATGTCGCGCTGCGCCTGGAGCGTGAGAACAACCTGGAGCCGGAAGAGGCGGTGCGGCTGGCCTCGCACCAGCGGCTGCGGCCGATCCTGATGACCACCGCCTGTGCCATGCTGGGCGGACTGCCGATGATCCTGGGCTCGGGCACGGGCTCAGAATTCCGCCAGCCGCTGGGCTGGGCCATCGTCGGCGGCCTGGCGGTGTCGCAGGTGCTGACGCTGTTCTCGACGCCTGTGGTCTACATCTACCTGGACCGGCTGCAGCGCTATCTGGACAGGAAGTTCCCGCAGCGGCGCGGCAAGAGGACCGAAGCCCCGGCGGCTTAGACCTCTTCGGCCTGCAGCCCGTCCATGAACGGGATCAGCCAGGGGTTGCGGGCCCGCTTCAGCCGTTCGGCATGGTAGATGTGGGCCAGCTCGGCATAGGCCATGTCGAAGTCTTCGTTGACGATGACGTAGTCGTAGCGATCCCACATCAGGATCTCTTCCTTGGTGCGCGCCAGACGGCCCTCGATCACCTCGGCCTCGTCCTGGGCGCGGGCATAGAGACGGCGGCGCAGGTCGGCGATGGACGGCGGCAGGATGTAGACGGTGACCACGTCGTCGGGGACGTTGTCGACGATGCTCATGGCGCCTTGCCAGTCGATGTCGAACAGCACGTCCTGACCGGCGGCCAGGGACTGCATGATCGGCTCGCGCGGGGAGCCGTAGCAGTTCTCGTGGACCTCGGCGTACTCCAGGAACTCGTTCTTCTGGGCCATGGCGTCGAAGGTGGGGCGATCGACGAAATGATACTCGCGGCCGTCCTTCTCGCCCGGGCGCGGGGCGCGGGTAGTGGCGGAGATCGACAGGTCCAGATCGGCGTGATCGGCCACCAGCCGGCGCGACAGCGAGGTCTTGCCGGCGCCCGAGGGGCTGGACATGACGAAAAGCAGGCCGCGGCGGCCCGGATGCGCGTGCGTGGTCATGCTTCGATGTAGCGGAACTGGTACCTAGAGCCAACCACTAGAGGGGCGAGCGGAGGTTCGTGATGGCGTTGTCGACGATCACTATCAGGCCGGCAACTGCGTCCGACGCGCCGGCGCTGGGACGCATGGGCGCGATGCTGGTCGCGCTGCATCACCAGTTCGACCCTGAGCGGTTCATGGAGGCGACGCCCAACACCCAACGCGGGTACGGCGATTTCCTGGGCAGCCAGCTAGGCAAGCCGGACGTGATCGTGCTGGTGGCCGAGCAGGCGGGCGCGGTGGTCGGCTATAGCTACGCCGGGCTGGAGGGCAACGACTACATGGTCCTGCGCGGGCCCGCGGGGGTGGTCTACGACCTGCTGGTGGAGCCCGAGCGGCGGGGCGAGGGCATCGGGCGTCTGCTGCTGGACGCGGTGCTGGCGGCGCTGGTGGAGCGTGGGGCGCCGCGGGTGGTGCTGTCGACCGCTGAGCGCAATCCGGGAGCGCAGAAGCTGTTCGCGGAGAAGGGTTTCCGGCGGACGATGGTGGAGATGACCTGGGAGGCGGAGGGGTGAGTTTTCAACAGCCGCTCATCCCGGTGAATGCTGGGACCCAGATCATGGGGTGCTAAGTTCGTCCGAGGATTTGTTCTGAAGTTGACGGCGACCGTCAATCGCCTCCTCATAGTTCTCCAAAGCCTAGCGGCTGGACCCCGGATGAGAAATTGATCGTTGCTCTAGCGCTGATCCTCACAGGTTTTGTCCTCGCTTCCCCTCTCTTCGCGATTGGCGGATTTTTTGGCGCAGTGTTCAGTTTCAGGAAAACCCAAGCGCCCGGGCGGGCCCGTTTGCCGTATCTGGGCCTACTAGGGGCCTACCCAATCGGAGCTTGGTGCTGGGGTTACCTTTTTCAGGTCAGGCCCAATACCCTCATAGCTCCGTGGTGGACGACGGGCTTCCTCGCCTTGTTGGTAGCCATAAGCGTCGCGACGCTCGTTATCCTCCATAAGTTCATGCGCGGCGCCCCGCTGTTTGCGATGTCGATTGGTACAATGTGCGTGGGCCTAACGACTATCGCAGCCATCCTTGCTCAGACAGCAATAACGGGAATGTGGCCCTAGCTTAGCCTCGGCGGCATACGATCTAGGTCCCGGCATCCGCCGGGATGAGCGGGGTTTGGGTTATTTCCCCTTCAGCGACTGGGCGATCTGGCGCCAGCGGACGACGTTGCGCTCGTGCTGTTCGAAGGTCTGGGCGAAGACGTGGCCGCCGGAGCCGTCGGCGACGAAGAACAGGTCGTCGGTGGCGATGGGGTTCAGGGCCGCTTCGATGGACGCCCTGCCGGGGTTGGCGATGGGCGTGGGGGGCAGGCCGGCGTTGGCGTAGGTGTTGAACGGGTTGGCGGTATCGATGACGTCGGCGTGGGTCAGGGTCCGGCCGAGCGGGCGGCCCTTGGTCAGGCCGTAGATGATGGTGGGGTCGGCTTCCAGGCGCATGCCCTTGGCCAGGCGATTGAGGTAGACGCCGGCCACATGCGGGCGCTCGGCGGCCAGGGCGGTTTCCTTCTCGACGATGGAGGCCATGGCCAGGGCCTGCTGCTTTGATTTGTAGGGCAGGCCCGGCTTGCGGCCAGCCCACAGGCTGTCGACCAGCTTGGTCTGGGCGTCGACCATGGTCTGCAGGGCGTCGTTGCGGTCGTCGCCGCGCTGGACATCGTAGGTCTGCGGCATCACCGAGCCCTCGGCCGGCGGCTGGACGTGGCCGGTCAGCACCGGATTGTTGTTGAGCAGGTCGGCCACCTGGGCCGAGGAGAAGCCCTCGGGCACGGTGACGAAGTGGTGCACGATCTTGCCCGAGCGGATCATGCTCAACACCTGGAACACCGAGGCGCGGGCCGGGATGGCGTATTCACCCGCGCGCAGACGCCCTGCCCCGCCGGTCGCCTTGGCGGCCAGGGCGAAGGAGAACGGCAGGCGGACCACGCCGGCGTCGGCCAGGGCCTGGGAGATTTCCGGCAGGTTGGAGCCGCGCTTGAGCACGACGGTGGTTTCGGTGCCGCCCTCGCGGGGACCGGGACCGGGGCCGAAGCAGAGCCAGGCGAAACCGGCCGCGCCGAGCAACGCCACGAGGATCAGCAGTTTGAAGAGACCGGAGCCCCCGCGGCGGGGCGGAGGCGGCGCAGGCGCGCGGCGGGCCTTGGATGGACCGGCCTTGCGCCTGGGCTGGCTCACGGCACGCGCTTGAGCACGAGGGCCGCGTTGGTGCCGCCGAAGCCGAAGCTATTGGACAGGGCCACGTCGATCTTCATCGGCTTCTTCTTCAGAGGCACGAGGTCGATCGGGGTTTCAACCGAGGGATTTTCCAGGTTCAGGGTCGGCGGAGCGACCTGATCGCGGATGGCCAGGGCGGTGAAGGCGGCCTCGATGGCGCCCGCGGCGCCGAGCAGGTGCCCGGTGGCCGACTTGGTCGAGGACATGGTCACCTTGGACGCGTGCTCGCCGAGCATGCGCTCCACGGCGCCCAGTTCGATCTCGTCGCCGAGCGGCGTGGATGTGCCGTGGGCGTTGATGTAGTCGATATCCTCAGCGGTGATGCCCGCGTGCTTCATGGCCATCTTCATGGCGCGGAAGCCGCCGTCGCCGTCCGAAGCCGGGGCGGTGATGTGATAGGCGTCGCCCGACAGGCCATAGCCGACCACCTCGGCGTAGATCTTGGCTCCGCGCGCCTTGGCGTGCTCGTATTCTTCCAGGACCAGGACGCCGGCGCCCTCGCCCATAACGAAGCCGTCGCGGCCCTTGTCGTAGGGGCGGCTGGCCTTTTCCGGGGTCTCGTTGAAGTCGGTCGAGAGGGCGCGGCAGGCGATGAAGCCGGCGATGCCGACCTTGACCACCGCCGCCTCGGCCCCGCCCGCGATCATCACGTCGGCGTCGCCATACTGGATCAGGCGGCTGGCGTCGCCGATGGCGTGGGCGCCGGTGGCGCAGGCAGTGACCACGGAGTGGTTGGGGCCCTTGTAGCCGTAGCGGATCGAGACCTGGCCCGAGGTCAGGTTGATCAGGGACGAGGGAATGAAGAACGGGCTGACCCGGCGCGGGCCCTCCTTCTCCAGCTTGATGGCTGTGTCGGCGATGGTGCCGAGGCCGCCTATGCCGGAGCCGATGATGACGCCGGTGCGCTCCAGCTCCTCGGGATCGGTCGGCGTCCAGTCCGCGTCCTTCACGGCCTCGTCGGCGGCGGCGATGGCATAGAGGATGAAGTCGTCGACGCGTTTGCGGTCCTTGGCGGACATCACGGCGTCAGGATCGAAGGAGCCTTCGATATCGGGGCCGCCGCCGCCGCGTCCGTCGACACGGGGCACTTCACAGGCGACCTGGCAGGCGTAGTCGGTCGGATCGAACGCGGTGATGCGGTTGGCCCCCGACTTGCCCTCGAGGATCTTCTTCCAGGACAGCTCGCGGCCGTTGGCGAGGGGGGTGACTAGGCCGATCCCAGTGATGACGACACGGCGCATAGGCAAAGCTCCAAATACGACAACGCGACCGCTACCGAATACGATTCGGCGACGGCCGCGCTGGGGAGTCTCGAATCAGGTTCAGGCGCCGAGGCGTTCCGCGATGAACTTCACCGCATCGCCAACCGTCTGGATGTGTTCAGCGGCGTCGTCCGGGATTTCGATATCGAATTCCTCTTCGAAGGCCATGACCAGTTCGACATTGTCCAGGCTGTCAGCGCCTAGGTCATCGATGAAGCTGGCCTTTTCGGTGACCTTTTCGGGATCAGCGTCGAGGTGCTCGATCACGATCTTACGGACGCGTTCGAGGATGTCGGACATACGCAGTAGCCCCTTGTTTATCAGCCGCCACGGCGGCCAGGCAGAGTTGAAAACAACGGCTCCGATCCACCGGAATAGAGCCATTCAAAAAGGCGGGCCGCGCAGGGTGGAGACGCCTTGATACCGTTCGGTCGGGCCTTGGCTACCACGTTCCTTTTCGGGAGACTAGCGCCCCGTCACACCGTGGCCGACCCGTAATTCTAGACCATCACCATGCCGCCGTTGACGTGCAGTGTCTGCCCGGTGACGTACGCAGCTTCGTCGCTGGCCAGATAAACGCACGCGGCGGCGATTTCGCTCCCTTCGCCCAGACGGGCGGCGGGGATCTTGGTCAGGATGCCGCTGCGCTGAGCCTCGTTGAGCACGTCGGTCATGGGGCTGGCGATGAAGCCGGGGGCCACGCAATTGACCGTGATGCCGCGGCTGGCGACTTCCTGGGCTAGGGACTTGGAGAAGCCGATCATGCCGGCCTTGGAGGCGGCGTAGTTGGTCTGGCCGGGATTGCCGGTCACGCCGACGATGGAGGTTACGCCGATGATGCGGCCGAAGCGGCGCTTCATCATCCCACGCATGGCGGACCGCGATAGGCGGAAGTAGGCCTCAAGATTGACCCGGATCACGGTGTCCCAGTCCTCATCCTTCATCCGCATCAACAGGCCGTCGCGGGTGAGGCCGGCGTTGGACACGAGGATATCGACCGGGGCGCCGGCGGCGGCCTCAGCGTTGTCCATCAGCCCGTCGACCGAGGCGGCGTCGCCGAGGTTTGCTGTGACCAGGGAGGTGCGGGGACCGAGCTGGGCGGCCAGGGTCTCAAGCGCTTCAAGGCGGGTGCCGGATAGGACAACGTGGGCGCCCTGGGCGTGCAGCTGCTCGGCGATGGCCTTGCCGATGCCTCCGGAAGCCCCGGTGACCAGGGCGGTCTTGCCTGAAAGATCGAACATGGCGGCCTCTTAGAGGGTTTTGGCGAAGGCTTCGAGATCGTCGGGGGAGTTCAGGGCCACGCCTTCGGCGTCCGGCGCGATGCGCTTGGCGATGCCGGTCAGCACCTTGCCCGAGCCAAGCTCGGCGAAGCGGGTGACGGCGCCCTCCTCGGCCAGCCACTGGATGCTCTCGCGCCAGCGGACGCGGCCGGTGACCTGCTGCACCAGCAGATCGCGGATCGCTTCGGGATCCAGCGTCGGGCGGGCGGTGACGTTGGTCACCAGGGGGGTGCGCGGCGCGGCGATCAGGGTCGAGGCCAGGGCGCGCTGCATTTCCTCGGCGGCGGGGGCCATCAGCGGGCAGTGAAACGGCGCCGAGACGTTGAGCGGAATGGCGCGGGCGCCCAGTTCCTTGGCCTTCTCGATGGCGCGGTCGACGGCGGCCTTGGCCCCGGAGATGACGACGTTGCCAGCGTTGTTGTCGCTGGCGACGACGCAGACGCCCAGTTCCGAGCCGGCCAGGGCGGCTTCCTCGGCCAGGGCGACGTCGGCCTTGGGCCCGATCAGGGAGGCCATAGCCCCCTCGCCTAC
>CANJMO010000023.1 GCA_947475845.1 Caulobacteraceae bacterium
ACGCCATGCACGGTGAGGTGCATCAGGTGATATTCCAGGGACTTGCCCTGGTCGGACGCCTCGCGGGCGCAGACGCCGTAGGCCAGGACGATATCGCCGATCTGGCCCTCGGGATTAGCGGGGGCGGGGAATGACAGAACATTGGTCGGGCCGGCCTTGGCGCGGAAACGCTGGTTGAGCTCCGCCACCGTATCGTCGTCGGCCAACATGACAGCCACAACCGGCTCGTCCAGATCGGTGGGCGCGATCTCGTCCAGCACTGCCTCGGCGGCGCGCCGGACCACAGCCTCGGCCTGCGGCAGGGCCGCTGTCCAGGCGTCGTCCGCGATCTCGATATCGATCATGGGAGCTAGATGGACCCCGGCGATGCGTCGGCGGGCAGGCCCGCCTGGCGCGCGGAGTCGGCGTCGTAGGCGCGCACGATCCGCTCGACCAAGGGGTGGCGGACCACGTCCTCGGCCTTAAAGCGGGCCACGGCCACGCCCTTGACCCCTTCGAGGATGCCGACCGCATGGGCCAGGCCGCTGTCGCCGCGGCTCTGCAGATCGATCTGGGTCGGATCGCCGGTGACCGCCATGCGCGCCCCTTCGCCAAGGCGGGTCAGGACCATCTTCATCTGCAGGCGGGTGGCGTTCTGCGCCTCGTCGACGATGACGAAGGCCTGGTTGAGGGTGCGGCCGCGCATGAAGGCGATCGGAGCGACCTCGATCTCGCCCTTGTCGCGGCGGCGGCGCATCTGGTCGGCGCCCATGATGTCGTTGAGGGCCTCCCAGATCGGGGCCATGTAGGGATCGACCTTCTCGGTCAAGTCGCCGGGCAGGAAGCCGAGCCGCTCGCCGGCTTCGACCGCGGGGCGGGTGACGATCAGCCGGTCGACCTCGCCGCGCATCAGCATCGAGGCGCCGTGGGCCACGGCCAGGAAGGTCTTGCCGGTGCCGGCCGGGCCGACGCCGAAAACGAGCTCGTGGGTGTTGAGCATATCGAGATAAGCGCCCTGGGCCCCGGTCTTGGCGGCGATGGCGCCGCGCTTGCCGACCGCCAGGGCTGGCGATCCGCCAGGACCCGGGTCGCCCGCGCGGGCGGCGGCGATGGCCTGGCGCACATCGGCCTCGGTCACCTCGGCGCCGGCGGTGACCCGCGCGGCGATGGTCTGCACCGCCTTCTTGGCCAGACCGCGCCCACGCACGTCGCCGCGCACCGAGACCCCGCCGCCGGGGGTTTCCACCAGCACGCGGAAGGCGTCCTCGATCAGGGCGGCGTGGCGGCTGGACGGGCCGGAGATGGCCCGGGCCTGGTCTTCGCTCAGCGCCAGGAATTCCTCGCCGTCGCGGCTCATGCGAGCACTTTCTTTGCGCTACCGGCCTTCGGCCTGCTTGAGCGCGGGTCTTCCAAAATCAAATCGCCGGTCAGGCTGTTCATATTGCCCTGGGTAACGCGCACCGGGGCGATCTGGCCGATCAGGCGCTCGGGGCCATCGACGTGGACCGCCTGGAGGTAGGGGCTGCGGCCGAGAATCTGGCCGGGATAACGGCCGGGGCGCTCGAACAGGACATTCAGGGTGCGCCCGACCTGCGACGCGTTGAAGGCCATCCGTTGCGCGTCCAGCAGGGCGTTGAGCCGCGCGAGACGCTCGTCCTTGACCTCTTCGGCGACCTGGCCGGGCATGGCCGAGGCGGGCGTGCCGGGGCGACGGCTGTATTTGAACGAGAAGGCCGAGGCGAAATTGACCTCTTCGATCAGGTTCAGGGTGTCCTGGAAGTCGGCCTCGGTCTCGCCGGGAAAACCGACGATGAAATCGCAGGACAGGGCCATATCGGGCCGCGCGGCGCGGATACGCTCGATCAGCTTCAAATAGGTGGCGGCGGTGTGGTCGCGGTTCATGGCGCGCAGGATCTTGTCCGAACCCGACTGCACCGGCAGGTGCAGGTAGGGCATCAGGGCCTCGAGCTCGCCGTGGGCCGCGATCAGCGCCTCGTCCATGTCGCGCGGGTGGCTGGTGGTGTAGCGGATGCGGTCGAGGCCTTCGATGGCCGCCAAACGCCGCGCCAGGCCGGCCAAACCGTCGGGCCCGCCCGAGTAAGCGTTGACGTTCTGGCCCAGCAGGGTGACCTCGCGCACGCCTTGCGCCGCCAGGCCGCGAGCTTCGGCCTCGATGTCGGCGGTGGGCCGCGAATATTCCCCGCCGCGCGTATAGGGCACCACGCAGAAGGTGCAGAACTTGTCGCAGCCCTCCTGCACGGTCAGGAAGGCGGTGACGCCATCGACCTGGCGCGCGATGGGCAGGGCGTCGAACTTGGCTTCCGGCGCGAAGTCGGCCGACAGCCTCTCGCCCAGCGCCCGGGTCGTGCGGGCGATCAGCTCGGGCAGCTTGTGATAGGCCTGGGGTCCGACCACCAGATCGACCACCGGCGCCCGGCGCATGATCTCCTCGCCCTCGGCCTGGGCGACGCAGCCGGCCACCACCACGCCCATGCGGGCGCCGCCGGCCTCGGTGCGGGCGGCGCGCATCTCCTTGATCCGGCCGAGCTCGGAATAGACCTTCTCGGCGGCTTTCTCGCGGATGTGGCAGGTGTTGAGCACGACCAGGTCGGCGTCTTCGGGGGCGTCGGTCATGCCATAGCCGAGCGGGCGCAGGATGTCGGCCATGCGCTCACTGTCATAGACGTTCATCTGGCACCCGTAGGTCTTGATGAACAGCCGCTTGCCGGCCTTCGGTAGGGTCTCGCCCGTCATAGGAAAAGGGTTATGGGGACCGCGCGGCGGCTTCGCAAGCGGCGGAGATCATGGGCTAATGTCCGCAGGCTCGCCCAGGCGTCGTTTTTCCGGCGGGTCCGTCAGCGGAGTAACCCCGTGAAGCTGATCTTGCCCCTCCTCGCGCTCGTCCTGACCGTGGCCTCTGTCGCGCAGGCCCAGCCGCTGGGCGGCGAGCAGCCCCTGCTCCGAAACATCGCGGGCCAGGTGTCCGTCGACGCCCTCAAGGCCACCGACACCCGCCTGGTCGGCTTCGGCACCCGGCACACCCTGTCGGACACGGTCTCCGAGGTGCGCGGCATCGGCGCCGCGCGGCGCTGGGTCGCCGCCCAGTTCGCCGCCCTGGCGGCTCAATGCGGCGGATGCCTGAAAATCGAGACCCCTTCGCAGATGTTCACCGGGCCCCGCGTCCCGACACCTACCGCGATCGTCGATGTCCTGGCGATCCAGCGCGGAACCACCGATCCGGACCGGGTGATCGTGATCTCGGCTCACATCGACAGCCTGATGAGCGACTTCCTCGACGGCAAGTCCGACGCCCCGGGGGCCAACGACGACGGCTCCGGCGTCTCGGCGGTGATGGAGGCGGCGCGGGTGCTGTCGGCCCACAAGTTCCCAGCGACCATCGTCTACGCCGTGCTGTCGGGCGAGGAGCAGGGGCTGTACGGCGGCAAGGTGCTGGCCGACTACGCCGTGGCCCAGGGCTGGCGGGTCGAGGCCACGCTCAACAACGACATCGTCGGCAACACCCACGGCCAGAGCGGGGTGGTCGACAACACCCATGTCCGCGTCTTCTCCGAGGGCAGCCGCACCAACGAGACGCCCGCCCAGATCAAGGCCCGGCACGATTCCGGCGGCGAGCTGGACAGCCCTTCGCGCAATGTGGCGCGCCTGATGCAGACCCTGGCCGACCGCTATCTGGCCGATCTGCAGGTGAAAATGGTCTATCGACCCGACCGCTTCGCCCGCGGCGGCGACCATATCGAGATGCTCAACCAGGGCTTCCCCGCGGTGCGCGTGACCGAGGCGGTGGAGGACTATACCCGCGAGCACCAGAGGGTGAGGATCGAGAACGGGATCCACTATGGCGATGTGCTGGAGTGGGTCGATTTCCCCTATCTGGCCAAGGTCACCCGGCTTAACGCGCTGTCCCTGGCCACCCTGGCCAGCGCCCCCGAGCCCCCGCGCGCGGTGGCGATCTCCGGTGCGGTGACGCCCGACACCACGGTCAAATGGACCGCCGTCCCCGGCGCCGCCGCCTACCGGGTATGGTGGCGCGACACCACCGAGGCGCAGTGGCGCTACAGCCGCGTGGTCGCCCAGGGCGCCGAGACCAAACTGGCGGGGATCAACATCGACGACTGGTTCTTCAGGGTCTCCAGCATCGGTCCGGACGGGTTCGAGAGCCCGGTCGCGACCCCGGGGGCATCGGGCGGGTTCGAGCGCCTGGCCCCCGCAGCCCCGACGCCGTCCTTCATCACCGCGCCGCCCGTCAAATAGCCCGCCTTTCCCTGGCGGCGGTTAGCGCGCTAGTGTCGGCTCAAGAACAAAATCGGGAGGACGTCATGGTTCAACACATCTGGTCCGTGCGCAGCATGGCCTTGGGCGCGGCGGCTTTGGGCCTGTCGGGTCTCGGCGCAGCCGCCCAGGCGCAGGGGGTCGAGCACCACTACACCGCCGAACAGTTCGAGGGCTTTTCCGCCAACATGAAGGAAGGCCTGTCCAACGTGACCATCCCCACCGGGCCCGGCGCCGTGGTGATCTCGGTCCGCCGCGACCGCGACGGCGAGGTCGAGGTGCACAAGAAGATGGCCGACCTGATCACGGCCCGCAAAGGCGCCGCTCAGATTCGCGTCGGCGGGACCGCCGAAGGTCAGCGCCAGACCGCGCCGGACGAGTTCCGCGGCGGCAAGCAGGTCGGCGGCAAGGTCTACGACCTGAAGCCCGGCGACACGATCTACATCGCCCCCGGCCAGCCGCACCAGATGCTGGTCAAGAAGGGCGCGGAGTTCCGCTACATGGCCGTCAAGTTCGGTCCCACGCCGTAGTGGCGCCCCGCCCCCTCGGCCGCCGCCGACTGATCGCCAAGGTCCAGCGCCGGTCGGTGGGCCTGCTGGTCCTGGCGGCCCTGCTCAACTATTTCGACCGCTCGGCCCTGGCCATCGCCAACCCGCTGATCCGCAAGGACCTCGGCATATCGGTGGCCGAGATGGGCCTGCTGCTGTCGGCCTTCCTGTGGACCTACGCCTTCGCCCAGCTTCCGGTCGGAGCCTTGCTCGACCGGGTTCGCCCGCGCCGTAGTCTGGCCATCGGCATGATGCTGTGGTCGGCGGCCCAGGCGGTGGGCGGCTTCATGCAGGGGTTCGCGCCGTTCGTCTGGGCGCGGGCTTTGCTCGGCCTGGGTGAAGCGCCGATGTTCCCGACCGCCGCCGCCGTGGTCCACGACTGGTTCCCGCCGGACAAGCGCTCGGGACCTACCGGCATCTGGAACAGCGCGTCGGCCGGGGCTCAGGCCCTGGCGCCGCCGATCCTGACCATGCTGATGCTGGCGGTCGGCTGGCGCGCCATGTTCGTGACCCTGGGCGCGGTCGGCTTCGTCGTGGCCGGGGTCTGGTTGTTCGCGTACCGGGACCGCCGCCGCCATGTTGTGCGTGGGCGGGGGGCGCACAAGGCGGCCAGCTGGGCCGACTGGACGCGGCTGTTCCGCAAGCGGATGACCTGGGGCCTGATGGCCGGCAACTTCGGCATCATCTACGTGCTGTGGCTCTATTCGACCTGGCTGCCGGGCTATCTGGAGATCGAGCGCGGCCTGTCGATCAAGAACGCCGGCATGCTGGCCGCCCTGCCCTTCTGCCTGTCGGTGATCGGCAGCATCACCAGCGGCCAGGTCGTCGACCGCCTGGCCCAGCGGATGGAGACCCCGGTTCCGGTACAGAAGGCCCTGGTGTGCGGCAGCCTGATCGGCATGGGGCTGTTCACCTTCGCCGCCGCCCATGCCGAGACCCTGCACGTGGCGATCGCCTGCATTTCGGCCGCCCTGTTCTGCAACGGCTGCGCCACCTGCATGGCCTGGGCCATGGCCACCACCGTGGCCCCGCGCGGCTATATCGGCACGCTCGGCGGCATCCAGAATTTCGCGGGATATTTGGGCGGGGCCCTGGCGCCGATGATCACCGGGTTCATCGTCCAGGCGACGGGCAAGTTCACCATGGCCCTGGTGACCGGGGCGGTGATCGCCTTCATATCGGCGGCGTCCTACATCCTGATCGTGCCGAAGCGGCCGATGGTGCTGGACTAGGCCTCTTCGTCGAGCGGCACGCCGTAGAGTTCCAGCCGGTGATCGACCAGTTTGAAGCCCAGGCGGCGGGCGATGGCCTTCTGCAGGGCCTCGATCTCGTTGTCCATGAACTCGATCACCTTGCCGGTGCGCATGTCGATCAGGTGGTCGTGGTGCTCGTCCGGAGCCTGTTCGTAGCGCGAGCGGCCGTCGCGGAAGTCATGGCGCTCGATGATGCCGGACTCTTCGAACAGACGGACCGTGCGGTAGACCGTGGCGATCGAGATGTGAGTATCGACCTCGTGCGCGCGGCGGTACAGTTCCTCGACATCGGGGTGATCGGTGGCCGACGACAGCACCCGCGCCACGACGCGGCGCTGGTCGGTCATGCGCATGCCCTTGTCGACGCAAAGTTTCTCGATCCGGTCCACGACGCCTCGCCCAAGCCGCAACAATAGGATTGTCCCTGATCAAGGATAGACGGAAGGCTCGCCCCTGTTAAGGGCGCGCCGCAGCACGAGCGCGTCAACGGCCGGACCATCCGGACGGGCATAGTATCGGGCCCGGCGTCCGGCCGACTCGAACCCGGCGCCGGTATAGAGCGCGATGGCCGCCTCATTGTCCGCCGCCACTTCGAGGAACGCCGTCTGCGCCCCGGCCGCCATGGCCAGATCGAGCCCGGCGGCCAGCAAGCCCGCCCCGGCGCCGCGCCGCTGATGGGAGGGCGATACAGCGAGAGTCAGGACCTCTGCTTCGCCTGCGATGGCGCGCATCAGGATCAGGGCCACGGGGCCGCTTTCCACCGCCGCCAGGGCGAACACGCCCGGCGAGGCCAGCAGGGCGACGAAGGCCTCCGGCGGCCAGGGCGATGCGAAGGCCTCGGCGTGCACGCGGGCCAGGGCGGTGGCGTCCTCGTGATCGGCGGGGCGCAGCTTCATGGCGCGGGCAGGTCGCGGCCGCCCGGCAGTTTGGCGTCGGGCGCGCGCAGATAGAGCGGGCGGGCGGGAACGCCGGCGGGGTGCAGGGCCGCGAGCCGGGCCAGGGCGACGGGGTCGGGCGCCGCCCGCTCGCGCACCTCGGCTTCGGGCAGTACGCCGGCCAGCAGGGCGGCGCCCGGTCCGACCAGGCGGACGGGACCGCCGCGCCAAAGCTCGGCCAGACGCGCGGCGGCGGTCTCGGTTGGCAGGACGTCGGGCGCCATTAGGGACGCGCCGCTGTCGAAGACCTGCAGGTAGACCTGCCCGCGCTTGGCGTCGATCACGGCGGCGATCAGGCCCGGCCCGGGATCGGAGGCGGCCAGGGCCTCCAGCGTGCCGATGCCGATGCAGGGCTTGCCAAGCGCCAGCCCCAGTCCCTTGGCGAAGGCCAGGCCGACGCGCAGGCCGGTGAACGAGCCCGGCCCCACCGTGACGCCGATGCGGTCGATCTCGGAAAAGGCGATCCCGGCTTCGGCGGCCACATCGCGCACCATCGCGGCCAGCCGCTCCTGATGCCCACGCAGCATGGGTTCGGATTGAACGGCCAGGACGGCGCCGTCCTTGAGGATGGCGACGCTGCAGGCGCCGACGGCGGTGTCGAGGGCCAGACCGATCATGCGGTGCGCACCACGCCGTCGATCACGTCGACGGGCCACGGCGTGAGCGAGTCTCCGGCGCAGGAGCCGGCGACGCAGAAGCCGTCCTCGATACGGAACAGGGCGCCGTGACCGCCGCAGAAGATGCGCTGGCCGTCGCGGGTCAGATAGCGGTCTGGCGCGGCGGCCAGGGGCCAGCCGGCGTGGGGGCAGCTATCGACATAGCCCAGCGCCAGATCGCCCTGGCGCACGACGAAGCCCATGAAGATCGCCTCGCCCTCACGGAAATCGAAGCCCTTGCCGCCGGGATCGGCGATCTCGTCGAGGCGGCAAAGGTCCAGGCCCGGCGAGGGCCGGGCGGGGTTGAAGGTCCCCGTCAGGACCACGAGCCCATGGTCTTGGTGAAGGCGTTGATCTTCACGGCGCCGAACACGCCCGCCTTGGTGAAGGGATCGTTGTCTGAGAAGGCCTTGGCGCCTGAGATGTCGTCGGCCTCGACCACGAAGACCGAGCCGCACATCTTGCCTTCGGCGTCGAACAGAGGCCCGGCCACGCGGATGATCGGCTCCTGGGTCTTCAGATACTCGACGTGGGTCGGGCGCAGCGCCAGGCGTTGGTCCAGGGCACCGGGCTTGTCGGCGCAGACGACGGCGAAGAAGGCCATGGGAGTTCCCTTGTTTTCTAGCGTTCGGATTTGAGCGGCCGCGACAGCAAGCCGTCGATGGCCTTGTTGAGGGTGATCTCGCCGGCCAGGACGGCGGCCATGGCCTCGCAGATCGGCATCTGCACGCCGAGCGATGCGGCCAGGGCGCGCACGGCGGGGGCGGTCGCCACCCCTTCGGCTACCGACAGCTTGCCCGACAGCGCCTGCTCCAGGCTCCTGCCCGACCCCAGGGCCAGGCCGACGCTCATGTTGCGCGACTGCGGGCTGGAGCAGGTCAGCACCAGGTCGCCGAGGCCGCACAGACCGGCCAGGGTCTCGGCCTTGGCCCCCTTGGCCACCGCCAGACGGACCATTTCGGCGAAGCCCCGAGTGATCAGGGCGGCATGGGCGCTGCGGCCCAGTTGCAGGCCCTCGACCACGCCGCAGGCGATGGCCAGGACGTTCTTGACCGCTCCGCCGGCCTCGGCCCCGATCATGTCGTCCGCGAGATAAGGGCGGAAGGCGGGGCTGGCGATGGCGGCGGCCAGGGCCTTGCCGAGTTCGGCGTCCTCGCAGGCCAGGGTCACGGCGGTGGGCAGGCCGCGGGCGACCTCGCCGGCGAAGCTGGGCCCAGACAGCACCGCGGGCCGCGCCTGGGGCAGCAGTTCCTGCATCACCTCGGTCATCAGTTTGAGCGAGCCCTGTTCGATGCCCTTGGCGCACAGCAGCACCGGCAGGCCTTCGCGCACATGCGGGGCGAAGGCGGCCAGGGTCGGGCGTAGGAACTGGGCGGGCGGCACCGCCAGCACCATGTCGCAGGCGGCCAGGGTTTCGAGATCGCCGGTGACGGTCAGGTCGGGCGATAGCTGCACGCCCGGCAGGAACAGGCCGTTCTCGCCGGTAGCGGCGATGCTTTCGCGCACCTCGGGCTCGCGGGCCCACAGCGTGGTCTTGAGGCCGGCGCGGCCGCAGACCTCGGCCAGGGCCGTGCCCCAGGCGCCGGCGCCGATCACCCCCGCCGTGCGGAAAACCTCAGTCATGCCTTGGCGCCCTTGCGACCGAATGCGTGGGTAGGATTGGCCAGGGCGGCGGCTTCGTCCAGCGGCCAGCGCGGACGGGCGGGCGCGTCGAGCCCGTCCTGCAGCCCGGCCCGCAGGCGCTCGGCCCCGGCCAGGGCGATCATGGCGGCGTTGTCGGTGCAGTAGGCCATCGACGGGGCGAAGAAGGAAAAGCCGCGCGCGGCGGCCGTGGCGGTCAGCACCCGGCGCACCGTGGCGTTGGCGGCGACGCCCCCGGCAACGACGAAGCGCAGGTCGCGGCCATCGTGCTCGCGGGCGTACTGAGCCATGGCGCGGTCGGTTCGCTCGGACAGCTGGCGAGCGATTGCGGACTGCACGGCGTCGGCCAGGTCGCGCCGATCTTGTTCAAAACTCTCCCGCTCGGCGGTCAGGCCCTCGGCGAGGCGGGCGGCGGCGGTCTTGAGGCCCGAGAACGAAAAATCGCAGCCGTCGCGGCCCAGCAGCGCGCGCGGCAGGGGAAAGCGCGCACCGTCGCCGCCCTCAGCCAGCTTTTCCAGAGCCGGGCCGCCGGGATAGGGCAGGCCCAGGGTCTTGGCGATCTTGTCGAAGGCCTCGCCGGCGGCGTCGTCGATGGTCGAGCCCAGCCGGCGGCAGGCGCCGATGCCGCCCACTTCGAGCAGCTGACAATGCCCGCCGGAGACCAGCAGCAGCAGGAACGGATAGGCGATGTCCTCGGACAGACGCGCCGAGACCGCATGGCCTTCCAGATGGTTGACCGCCACCAGCGGCAGGCCGCGGGCCAGGGCGATGGCCTTGCCCGCCGACAGCCCGACCATGACCCCGCCGACCAGGCCCGGCCCGGCGGTGGCGGCGACGCCGGTGAGGTCTTCGAAGCCGACGGCGGCGCGGGTCATAGCCTCGCCGATCACCCCGTCGATGGATTCCACATGGGCGCGGGCGGCGATCTCGGGCACCACCCCGCCGTAGGGCGCGTGGGCGGCGATCTGGGTCGAGATGACCGAGGACAGCACGGTCACCGTCCCGTCGGACCCCAGGCGCACCACGGCCGCCGCGGTCTCGTCGCAGCTGGTCTCGATACCGAGAATGGTGAGCGGGGCCGTCAGTTGGACTATCCTTGTTGGCGCCGCCCGATTGCGGCCCGCGCGCCGCTCCTGTAGCGAGGCGGCGTCAGTCCCTTCGAGGTAGCTTGCCGCCCATGCCTGCGCAACCACTCGTCCGTATCGGTTCGCGCGCCTCGCGCCTGGCCCAGGCCCAGGCGCGCCAGATGCAGGCCGCAATCACCGCCGCCCTCGGTTTTGGCGCCGACCGGGCCGACGAGATCGCGCCGATCACCCTGTTCTCCACCGCCGGCGACCGCATCCAGGACCGCCGCCTACTGGAGATCGGCGGCAAGGGCCTGTTCACCGAGGAGCTGGAGGCGTCCTTGCGCAAGGGCGAGATCGACTGCGCCGTGCACTCGCTGAAGGACGTGCCCTCGGCCATGCCCGAGGGCCTGGTGATCGCCGCCACGCCCGAGCGCGAGGATGTGCGCGACGCCTTCCTGTCCAATAAGTATGGCTCGTTCGAAGAGCTGCCCCAGGGCGCCAACCTCGGCACCGCCTCCCTGCGCCGGCAGACCCAGGCCCTGCACCGCCGCCCGGACCTGCAGCTGACCAACCTGCGCGGCAATATCGACACCCGTCTGGCCAAGCTCGACCGCGGCGACGCCGACGGCATCCTGCTGGCCTATGCCGGCCTACGCCGGCTGGGGCTGGAGGACCGGGTCAAGCAACTGCTCGACCCCTATGATTTCCCCACCGCTCCCGGCCAGGGCGCCCTGGCGGTGCAGACCCGCATCGAAGACGCCCGCAAGGATTGGGTGCTGGCGCTGAACCACGAGCCCACCGCCCTGCGCATCGCCGCCGAGCGCGGCGCGCTGGAGGCGCTGGAAGGGTCTTGCCGCACCGCCGTGGCCGGCTACGCCGTGCTGGACGGGACCAGCCTGACCCTGGTGGTCGAGGCCCTGACGCCCGACGGCAAGGACCTCTATCGCCGCGAGGCCCGCATCGACAACGTCACCCGCGCCAGCGCCGACGCCCTGGGCCGCAAGCTCGGGGCCGAAATCCGCGCCGAGGCCGGCGACAAGCTGCTGCTGCCGGTCTGATTTTTCCGTCATGATGAGCGCATGAAGGTCTGGGTCACGCGCGCCGAACCGGGAGCCAGCCGCACAGCCGAGCGGCTGCGCGAGATGGGCCATGAGCCGCTGACGGCGCCGGTTCTGGAAGGCCTCCGGCTGCTGACCGAGATCGATTTGAAGGGCGTCGGCTCCCTCGCCTTCACCAGCGGCAACGGCGTACGCGCCTTCGCAGGGATGAATCCGGAGCGCGGCCTGCCGGTGTTCGCCGTGGGCGAGGCGACGGCGCGGGCCGTCCGCGACGCCGGCTTCGGCATCATCATTTCCGGCGGCGGCGATGTCGCCGCGCTGGCGAGGACCATCGCCGGGGTCAGCTTCAGCCCGGGCGGCGAGGTGCTGTTTGCCGGCGCCGCCGAGCCAGCCGGGGACCTGATCGGCGACCTGACGGCGCGCGGCGTGCCCGCGCGGGCCGTGGCGGTCTACGAAATCCTGCCCACCGGCGCCCAGCCGCCGCCAGGCGCGGAGGCGGTGCTGGTGCATTCGCCCAAGGCGGGGGGCATGTTGGCGGCGATCGAAGGCCTGGACCTGCCGGCCTTCTGCATCTCTCCCGCCGCCGCCGCGCCATTGGCCGGTTGGACCCATGTCAGAGCCGCCGCGGCGCCCACCGAAGCCGACCTTCTGGCCCTGCTGTCCTAGCGCCTTGGCAATCGGGGCCGGTCCCGGTAAAAGCCGCCACCCACCAGAGTCCTCCGGACGCCGCTTTAGCTCAGCTGGTAGAGCACCTCATTCGTAATGAGGGGGTCACAGGTTCGAGTCCTGTAAGCGGCACCATCTTCCTCCAAATAAAACAAATATTTGCGAGGCGATGCCTAGGCGTAACGGTTCGGGGAATTTTCTTCCGATACCATATCGATACCTGGCGGGCGAAACTCAGTCGCCGTATCTGAGCCGAAATGGTTACCCCCACCCCCTATCGACCCCGACGGGGGGCTACCCGCATATCTACATATCGGCCTTACAAATGGGCTGCCGTTTTTGGATGTTGAGTTTCGCGAATGCCCGGCGGGCCTTGCCGCCCAGGCTGCCTAACGCGCCACGGCCCCGTTGAGCATCGCTGCGAGCCTCAGCCCGTGCTTGCGGCATAAGTCCGCCACCGGCACGCCCGGCTCCTGCTCGCGCAGGATCGCGATGATCTGCTCTTCCGTGAACCTTGATCGTTTCATTCGTCCGTCCCTTACTTGTGGCGGACCTAATTATTTCTGGAGGAGTTTCAGGGGGTCACGTCACCGGCGTCGGCGGCCTGCCCTACCGGGTGCCGGTCAGCGCCCTCGGTCTGATGACGGCGATTCTATCGGCCACCGGCGTGATCCTGTTCACTCGCCGCCAGATCAGGAAGCTGCTCTCGCCGGCGCTACTGCGCCGCCGCTAACGCAACGGCGGGCCTGAAACCCAGATGGCCATGGTGCGCCGAACGCCCTTGGTGACGGGCGTGACGCGATGCAGCACATAGGATGGAAAGGCCACGATCCTGCCCAGCGGCATGGCGACGGTCGTCGGCTGGTGATCGTAGAACAGCTGCAGCTCTCCGCCTTCGTATTCGGACGGGTCGCTCAACGGCACCACCAGGCTCAGCTTTCGGTTGGCTAGGCGGCCGGCGCCGATATCCACGTGCCAGCCATAAAATCCGCTGTCGGTCGCCCGGTAGGTCGCGATCTGAAACGGCTCTTCGAACCCGCTCAGGTCCATCCGGAAGACCTGTTTGTTGGCGTGCAGCGCGAACTGCGCGATCAGCTCGAACACCGGCTGCGACTGCTGGTCTTCCTGCAGCCACAGAATGTCGGAGCGGCGGATATGCTCAGATATTGCGGCGGTCGCATCGCTCTTCACGATCGAGCCCCGGTCGAGCTCGGTTCGGTCGGACAGCGCGTTCAGATAGTCGATCAGCGGCCTCGGGAAGACATTGTCCGCCGTCACCGTACTGGCGCCTGACTGCTCGCCGCGGACCGCCGGCCCCTTGCTGTTGTCGGTCACCCTATCGATCCTTAGGCGATCTGGCCGGCCCCGACGGCGTGGTCACGCCGCCGCCCGCTCAGCGCTGAGGCGGACGCACATAGGGCAGCACCTTCACCGTCTTCAGCAAGGCGCGCTTGTCCACCACGATCGCGCCGCCCTTGGCGACCAGGACGACCGTCGTGAAATTCCAGGGCCCTTCGAGCGGGTTGCCGGTCAGCATCAGCAGGTCGCCCAGTTTTCCGGGCTGCAGGGTGCCCAGGTCCTTGCCCTTGTCCAGGAAGTCGGCCGAGTTCTGGCCCATCACCTTGACCAGGTCGATCGGCGACATGACCAGGCTCAGCACCCGGATTTCATGGGCGATGGCGGCCGGCGCGTAATAGGTGGTGTCGGTGCAGAAGCCGAAATCGACCCCGTTGTCGTAAAGCGTGCGGCCGTTGACCGGTTTGTATCCCGCCTCGCGGCCGCGGCCCTCGCCGTCCAGAACCTGTTCCGGCCACGGCTTGCCGTCGCGGAAGGTCGGCTTGTTCTCGCGGTTATAGACGTCGAACACCGGCGCGCCGAACCCGGTGCAGGACGACACCCAGGCGCCGGCGTCGCGCACCTGCTTGGCCTCGGCGTCGGTCAGCCAGCCGAAGTGGGGCGTATGCACTAGCTTCTTGGCCCCCAGTTTCAGGGCGGCGAGCATCGGCGCCGGTGCGGACGCGTGAACCTGGAAGTTGACGCCGAGTTTCTTGGCCTCGTCGATGCCGGCGGCGAGGTTGCGGCTCTCCTGCTCGGTCGGGACGTTCTTCTGCGGCGGTTCGGTGATCGGATAGTGCACCTCGGCGATGGAATCGGCGCCCTCGGCCACCACCTTGCGCACGGCGGCGCGGACCTCTTCCTCGTTCTTCAGGTTGGCCGTCGGCACCCGGCCTGACGTGATGATGCGCGGGCCGACGATCTTGCCGCTCTCGACCATCGCCTTCAGCGCGCGCACGCCTTCATCGTTGTCGCCGCCGGACTGGACGGTGGTGACCCCCGCCTCGAGCAGTTCGCGCATTCGGGTCGCCGCCTGATCCTTGAGGAAGGCGGCGGGCGGGCCTTGGATCAGATGGCGGTGGTCGTCGATGTAGCCCGCGATCAGCGTCATCCCTGCGCCGTCGACGCGGTTGGGCCCCTTCAGCTTGGCCGCCGACGCCGGCGGCGGACCGGCCGCAACCGAAGCGATGCGGCCGTCCTTGACCACGATCGAGCCCTTGTCGATCACCGTCCCGTCACCGACGATGATGCGCGCGTTGGCGACCACCAGATTCTGCGCCAGCGCCGGCGCGGCCGCCGTCGAGGCGCCCAGCATGGACGCGGCCAACAGGGCGCGGCGGATAAATGACGCTGCGGATGTTCTCATCGGAGCCCTCGGATGTGACCGTCCGGCGTTTGCGGTGTCGCCGCCGGACGGGCCGGGTTGAAAGTCGCTGGACCGTATCGTGCGGATGCTACTGTTCTTTGTCGATCGGCTTGCCGTCTCCGCCGAGCGTCAGCGTCTTGCCGCTGGGCGCCACGAGGTTCCGGTTGTTTTCCGAGCAGGCGTAGTCGTAGGCGCGCGTGCCGGCCGGCAGTTTGCGATAGCGCTTGGTCACGCTCCAAGGCTTGGTGAAGGCCACCGGATCCTCGAGCGTCATGTTCGCTTCCATCGTGTTGGCGTCGACCTTGTGCAGTCGGGTGACGACATGCAGGGCGTTGGAGTGGATCACCCCGGTGCGGTCGATGATCGTCGAGCCTTCGCCCAGCATGGCGATGGTGTCGAACACCAGGGTGGCGCCTTCCCAATGGCCGACGGAATCGCCGCTGAAGGTGTTCCAGACGTCGTCTGTCGCCGGATGGGCGCGCCCGTCCGTGTAGATCCGCACGACGTTGGGTCCGTTCTCCGTTAGGATCCAGGCCTGCTCCGGCCGCACCACGAACTCATAGGTGTCCGGCACGTTGAGCGCCCGCGGGAACCCGGCCGGAACGCCGCAGAAGGTCAGCGGATCGGGCCAGCGGTCGGCCGCAATCTTCTTGATGTTGGCCTGGTACTTGGCTTCCCATTCGGCGTTGTAAGGGGGGTGTTCGCGCACATTCGCCACCCCGGCGGCGCCGTTGGCCGGCTCCACCGACGCGCGGTCGAACACCGTGTTGCCGTTCATCTGCCAGACGCCGCTCCAGTCGGGCAGGGCCGTGTACGGCAGGTTGACCCCCTGGGCGCGGGCGGGAGTCCAAGCCGCGGCGGCCAGAAGCGCGACGGCGGCCAGGGCCGATTTCGATGCAGTCATCGGGCGATTACCTTGATTGAAGTCAGTGCTGCAGGGCCGGGTTGGGTCCCGGAGCCGTCGAAACGGCGCCGGGACCCGCTGTCCGGCTAGTAGCGGTAGTTGATCTGAACCCCGATCGTCCGGGGTCTGAACGTCGTCTGGCTGATGAACGGCGTGAAGGTGGTGAACACCGCGCAGCTCGGGTCGGAGTTGGGCGTGCACCCGCCGCGTCCGCCGGTCTTGGACAGCGAATCCTTCGAGGCCGTCAGGTTGTAGACGAAGGCGCTGACGTCGATCTTGTCGTTCACCGAAATGCCCCAGCGGGCATTGAACAGGTTGGTCGCAGGCAGGTTGCGCGAGTCGGGGATGTAAGCGTTCACCCCCGGGCCGTAGCTGCCGTAGTACGACGACGTGTATTGCCAGTCGCCTCTCAGGAACATGGGCAGGGACAGGCCGGTGAACCGGTACGTCGCCCCCAGGCTGACCGACAGCGGCGGCACCGGGATGGCGTCGCCCTGGTTGATCACCGCCGTCGCCGCTGAGCCGTTGGCCGGCTTCGGCCCCGTCGCCGTCGTGACGAACTTGGCGTCGTCATAGCCCATGGCCAGATCGACCGTCAGGCTGTCGAAGAAGCGGCCTTGGACCTGCAGGTCGGCGCCCTGGCTGCGCGCCTTGCCGGCGTTCATGATGAAGTTCGGTCCGCAGCCCGGGATGGTCACGGCCAGTTGGACGTCGCTCCAATCGATGCGGTAGGCGCTGGCGTTGATCTGGAAGGTGTCGGCCACACGGAATTTGCCGCCGACTTCGTAGCTCCACACCGAGTCCGAGTTGTAGGTGGCCGGCGCGTCGGCGACGGTCAGGCCCACAAGCGCCAGGCCCTGGCCGCAGATGGCCACGGGCAAGGGCACGTTGACGCCGCCGGCGCGATAGCCCTTGGCGGCGCTGAAGTAGACCATCTTGCGGTCGGCGATCTCGTATTCGAGACCGAACTTCGGGGTCAGAGGCGTGCTCTTGGTCCGGCCCACGGTGATGCCGGTGTTGGCCACCGTCGGGACGTTCCAGCCGGACGCCGGGCCGTCGAAGACCTGGGTGTAGTTCAGGTCGTTGGACGAATAGCGCAGGCCCAGGTTGATCTTCAGCTTGGGCAGGACCCAGTAATTGACCTCGCCGAACCCGGCCAGTTCCTTCTCCCGCAGCTGCTGGTCACGCTCGGTGGTGACGTTGCCGGGCAGGGGCGGCAGGCCGACAAAGCACGCGCCCGCAGAATCCAGGAACGGCTGATTGGCGGCCAGGCCGAGGCTGGCGCAGGTCTGGCCCGCCGCCAGGGCGAAGCGCTGCGAATACCGCTGAATGGCCGGGATGTTATAAAGCAGCTGGGAGATCTGGTTGATGTCTTCCGGCAGCTGGTAGAACGTGTGGTTGTGGATGTCGGAATAGTAGACGCCCGCAACCCAGCTCAATGGCTTGGGATCGCCCGACGACGTCAGGCGGATTTCCTGGGTCCAGCCATCGCGGCGGTTGCGCGACTTGAAGGCGCCGGCATAGTCCGGGAACGGGCTGAACAGGGTCGAGCCGGTGGCGATGTTGGCGGCGCCTGCCGAGAACGCGACCGTGGAGCCGGGCGTATAGTAGTTGCCGGTCTTGTCGACGAAGCCGGAGACGGCCGAGACCTGATTCTGCTCCCAGTTGATGCTGTTTTCTTGGTCGTTGATGTTCGACGTGATCGCCTTGATGTTCATGAACGGCAGATCGTAGTCGATCGTCAGGCTCGGGGCCGTGAACCGCGACGACGCCGGGTTGTTGGCCATCGTCGAGTTGTTCGACAGGATCTGGAACGGCTTGAAGTTGAACGGTCCATAGGTCTGCGACGGACGAATGTACTGGTTCACGCCGGTGCAGACGTTGGGGGCGATCGAGCTGCTGGTGCTGTACAGGGTCGTCGCGGACTTGTTGGTGATGCAGTAGGACGGCGTGGTCAGGGTGCGGTTGACCGGCAGGGTGTACGCCGAGCTGACTTCGCCCGCCCGGTTGCTGGTGGTGAAGTACGCGAAGTTGACCTTCAGCTTGTCGGTGACGGCCCACTGCAGAGCAAAGCGATAGGAGTCGATCTTGCTCCAGTTGGCGTCCTTGAACCGGACCTGGCTGGGGTTGTAGGGGTTGACCTCGTCGATGTAGCCGCCGTTGTAGCGGGTGTAGATCGTGCCACGGAAGCCGAGCTTGTCCTTGATGATCGGGCCGCCCGCGGCGATGCCGAACTCAGCGCTTGGGCTGCCATATTCCGTGCTCGACGCTTCCGTGCGCGCCGAGACGGAGTAGGTCGTCAGGCTCGGCTGGGGCGAGATGAAGCGGACCGTGCCGCCTTCGGAAGACCCGCCGAACAGCGTGCCCTGCGGGCCGCGCAGCACTTCCACGCGATCCAGGTCGAACAGCGGGGGCGCCGGGGTGCCGTTGTTCTGCGAAACCCCGTTGGTGGCGCGCTTTTGCAGGGGAATATCGTCAAGGTAGACGCCCGTGGTGGCGGCCGTCGCGCCGGTGCCGACGATGCCGCGCAGCGAGAAGGTGGCGACACCAGCCGTCACGCCGCTGATCGAGAGGGCGGGAACCGTGCGTTGCAGGTCGCCGACGTTCTTGATGCCTTGCTCGTCCAGGGTTTTTTGGGTGACGGCCGCGATGCTGAGCGCGACCCTGTTGGCCGAGCTGGCTTGCCTGGTCGCGGTGACGACCACGTCGTCGAGCTGAACCGCGGCGCCGGCCGGCGCCTGGGCGAAGGCGGGAAAAGCCAACATCCCCGAGCCCAAGACGCTCGAAACCATAAGCAATTTGAACTTGTCGTTCCTCATCATGTCCCCCTCGGGATAGAAAGCTGGCGGACGTCGTTGACGTCACCGAAGCGTAATTATCCCAAATGGCGCAACTCGGGCGCAACCCGCAATAGCAATCTTTGCGGTTCCCGTTTGATTTGCGGCCGGTGACGTGACCCCCGTTTCTCATCCAGCCACAACGAGGGTCCTAGGTTGATTTGGGCCTGGGTTTAGGTTGATGGCTGGGGCTGACAGCGTAAGTGCGGGCTGGACGCCTGTGCTAGGTAGACGGTGCCAGCCTAGGCGACCAGATGCGGGGAACTGGTGCGAAAGAAGGCGGTCGGGGGCGGTAGGCCCACCTCTCCACCACTCGCTAGCCGCTGAACCTCTGCGATCTCAGCGATCCGGTTACCAAGACGAGGCAGGACGAGGCGGTCGCAGACATAGATGAGGAATTGGTCGCCTGAGCGCCTTCCGCTTGCATGACTGTTAAGCCTGCCCAAGGGACCTTTGGCTCGCGCAGACTGGGTAAAGCAAACCGGTGTCTTAGTGATGCGCGCATGGCAGAGCGCGAGGTCGCCGTTCGACGAACAGCCCAGCTGAAGCGAAGATAGCGCCTGGAACCGTTGGCTGGCCGCTCCCCGACAGGGTTCGTGCCGTATTCCGGAAGGCAGTAGTAGACAAAAATGGTGGGCCAGACTGGAGCTTGGGGGTCACATTGGGGGTCACGCGCCCTGTTTCTTGGAAAGAAATAACTACAATTCAAGCGCTTAAGAAGAAATTTCGAGTCCTGTAAGCGCACCATCCGGCTTCGCTCCTGCTGAGCTTCGCAGGACACTCGCCCCTACTCACACATCTTGAAGCTCGACTGCCGGCAGTCGTCGGCCTGGGCCGTCGCGGTCTGCAACTGCTCCGCCGTCAGGGCGGAGGCTAGCAGGTCGCGGTTGAGCACGGCCTGGTCGCGGACGCGGGCCTCGGTCGCCTCGGTGGCGGCGAGGTCGAACCATTTGCGCGCCTGCACATAGTCCTGCGCCATGCCCTGGCCGCCGGCGTAGAGCACCGCGAGATTGAACTGCGCCGGGGCGTGGCCCTGCTGCGCCGCCTTGCGATACCACTGCGCCGCCGCGCCGTAGTCCTGCGCCACGCCCTGACCTCCCTCGTACATCAGGGCGAGATTGTGCTGGGCCAGGATATTGCCCTGATCGGCCGCCTTGCGCATCCACCCGGCGGCCGCGGCCATGTCGCGCGGCATGCCCCGGGCGCGGATATAGTAGACGCCGAGGTTGAACTGGGCGTCGGGATTGCCCTGTTCGGCGGCCTTACGATACCAGCTCGCCGCCAGCACATCGTCCTGCGACACGCCCAGGCCGTGATCGTACATGCCCGCGAGATTGAACTGGGCCAGGGCGTTGCCCTGTTCGGCCGCCTTGCGGAAGAGGTCGGCCGAGACCGCGAAACTTTGCGGCGCGCCCTGCCCCCGCCCGACCAGCACCGCCAGATTGAACAGCGCTTCGATATGGCCCTGGTCGGCGGCCTTGCGATACCAGCCGACGGCCACGGCATAGTCCTGGGCCACCCCCAGGCCGCCGTCGTAGATCACCCCGAGACCGAACTGCGCGCGGGCATTGCCCTGCCCCGCCAAAGGCCGCCAAAGGCGCATGGCGGTGGCGAAGTCCTTCTGCCCGAAGGCGGTAACGCCTTGCTCATAGGCGGCGGCGGCCGCGGTCAATCCAGGCTTGGGGGTAAGCTTCCTCGGCGCGACGGCGGCGGACGCCGGGCCAAACGCCAAGGCCATGACGGCAAGACAGATCGGCAGGCGGATCCGGTTCATGGCCATGCTCTACACCATCTCGATAGGCATCGTGGCGCTGGCCTGGTCGCGGTCCCCACTCAGCGCTTCCTATCCCCGCCTGAATTTAGGCACGCCCCGCCGCATCGTCAAAAGCGGCCCTCTTGCGGCGCCTCGGCTATGGGAGGATGCTGACCGCACAATAACAAGCCGCACGGGGAGCTGATCATGTTGCCGATCTTCGCCTGCATGATGGGCTGCGGCGTGCAGATGACCGTGACCGTCGAAGCCACCGCCGTACCCGAGGCCCGCGCACAGACCCACTTCGTCATCGTCGCCGAGAACCCCGCCGTCGCGCCGGACAACCGCCTGTTCCTCGAGTGGGCCGCCGATGTCGGCCGGGCCATGACCTCCCAGGGCTTCCAGAAGGCCGAGTCCACGGACGCCGCCGACGTGATCGTCAAGCTGGACTGGGATGTCGGGCCGCCCAAGACCGTGACACGCCACCTGACCACCGCCCAGTTGCAGAATGCCGGCAATGTGCAGATGGCCCCTGCGGGCAAGAGCGGCACCGTCGCCGGTCCGCACAACAAGGCCGGTTTCGACTGGGTGCAGAGCCCGGTCGACGTCCAGCAGACGACCTATCTGCGCAGCCTCTCGATGAGCGCGGTGGACAAGGCCGGCAAGCCGCTGTGGCGGACGGTGATGACCAGCGAAGGCGTCGAGGACGACGTAGGTCCGGTGGTCCCCAATATGGCCGCGGCGGGCGCCGCGTTCTTCGGCCACAACGCCGGCAAGGGACAGAAGCGGATGGTCGGCGACCAGGAGACTCTGGTGAAGGTCGTACGCGGCGATATCCCGGCGCTGGCCGCCAAGAAGTAGGGCGGGTCTAGGCCCGGATCAGCGGCGCCACCCAGTAGGGGATCATCCGGCACAGGAAGTGCTGGTTGTCGTTGAAGCTGCCGAAGCGCCATCCGTGCTGCTCGGCCAGCAGCACCAGGCTAGCCTTGCTGAAGACGCTGACATGGCCGTTGCGCGGCGCGACGTACCACCAGTTGATCCGCTCGCCGCGCCGGATGTGGGTGTCGTGGGTCAGGGTGGTGAACACCACGAAGGTGGAGGAGTGGGACAGGGCGCTGATCTCGCGCATCAGGCCGTGCACATCGACGGCGTGCTCGAACACCTCGAAGGCGGTGATCAGATCGAACGGCTCGCCCGCGGAAGGCGGCGCGGCGCGGTCGTAGAAACGATCGTAGGACCGTGAGGTCCCGCCGACGCCGGCCAAGGCCTGGCTGAGCTGGCCCGTGCCGCCGCCATAGTCCAGGTGGCGGATGCGGTCCTTGTGCGCACCGAACACGCCGTGCAGGAACTGGGCGTTGGTGTGCGGCCGCAGGCCGGTGTGGTGAGGGTCGATCTCGGTGTAGCCGTCATTGTAAATGACGCCGCCCGAAGTCCTCGTCGGTCCAGGACTGGAACTGGGGGGCGAACAGGAAGCTGCAATGGGTGCAGGCGGCATAATAGACCGGGTCGCCGGACAGCGGCAGCAGCTTGCCGTTGGCCTCCTCGCAGGATTTGTTGAAATCGACCACGTCGAATAGGGCCGCCGGTTGGGCGCAGACCGGGCAGCCGAGATTTTCCAACATAGGCGGTCCCCCAACCCCGCGGCGACCCTAGGGCCAGGGCGTGATCTCGTCAAAATCCCCGGGTAGCGGTAGGCCGGGCGATTGTTTAAGTCGTTGACCAGTCAAGTTGGGGAGAGGCGCGGATGAAGCCGAAGTGGACAGCGCTGCTGACCGTGCTGATCGCGATGGCGGCGCCCGCCGCAGCCCTGGCCAAGGGCCAGCAGATCGTCGTCAGCAACTACGGTATCGCGGCCAACGGCATGCCCTACGCGGTGGCCATGGCCAAGGGCTTCTTCAAGCAGTCGGGCGCCGACGTCACCGGCATCCTGTCGTCGTCGGGCGGCGGCACCACCATCCGCAACCTGGTGGGCGGGAACCTGTCGTTCGGCGAGGCGGACCTGGCCGGCACCCTGGCGGCGATCCAGCAGGGCGCCGACCTGCACATCATCAGCGACGACGTCCTGACCGTGGGCGAATTCGTCTGGGCGGTGAAGCCCACCTCGCCGATCAGGATCGTGAAGGACTTCGCCGGCAAGAAGATCGGCTACACCTCGCCGCGGGCCACCAGCCAGGCGCTGGACGTGCTGTTGCTGCAGACCAACAAGGTGACCGCCCTGCCGACCAAGGTCGGCGGCTTCGGCGAGCAGATCGTGGCCCTGAATCTGGGCGCCATCGACGTCGCCACCCTGGCCGAGCCGGTGTTCTCCAAGAACGCGGGCCGCCTGCGCGCCATCGTCCGCGCCGCCGACGTGCTGCCGCCGATGGCCAATGTGGTCGGGGTCGCCACCGGCAAGGCGATCAAGCAGGACGGCGAATTCCTGAAGGCTGTGCTGCGCGGCCGGCGGATGGCGGTGGAGTTCATCTACGCCCATCCCGACGAGGCCGCCGCCATCGTCGCCAAGGCCTACAACATCGACCTGGCGACCGCGCGGATGTCGATCAGGAACCTGACCGCCCCGCCCAAGCCCGGCCACCTGCCCTACTGGGGGAGCGGACGCTTCGACATGGCCGGGATGAAGCGGATGATCGCCGCGCAGAAGATGGTCGGCGGCTTTTCCGGCAGCATCGATCTGAACAAGATCATCGACCGCCGCTTCCTGCCCGCCGACCTGCAGAAGGACTACTGATGGCGGCGCCTCACGTCAGCATGCGCGGCGTCACCCGGGTGTTTCCCACGCAGAAAGGCGCCCTGCACGCCCTGGGTCCCGTCGATCTCGATCTGAGGAAGGGCGAGTTCTTCGCCGTGGTCGGCCCGTCCGGCTGCGGCAAGTCCACCCTGCTGGAGATGATCGCCGGCCTGGCCCCGCCCAGCGCCGGGACCGTGGAGTTCGAGGGCCGCGCTATCGGGTCCGACGTTCCGGACGGCGTCGGGGTGGTGTTCCAGGAGAACGCCTGTTTCCCGTGGTTGAACGTGGCCGACAACATCACCTTCGGCCTGCGCCGCTTGCCGGTAGCCAAGGACGAGGTCGCCAGGCGCCTGGATTACGCCCTAGGCCTGATGGGCCTGCGCGACTTCGCCGCCGCCTATCCCGCCCAGCTATCCGGCGGCATGCGCCAACGGGTGTGCATCGCCCGCACCCTGGTCACCCAGCCGCGCCTGATCCTGCTGGACGAGCCGTTCGGAGCCCTGGATCAGCAGACGCGGCTGCTGATGGGCGATGAGCTGCTCAACCTGTGGCGCGCCACTGGGGCCACGGTGCTGCTGATCACCCACGCCCTGGACGAGGCCGCCATGCTGGCCGACCGGGTGGCGGTGATGTCGTCGCGGCCCGGCTGCATCCTGGAAATCATCGAGACCGGCTGGAGCGCGGACCGCGACAGCCGCATCGTCTCCGACCCCGCCTTCGGCGCCGTCACCGGCAAGCTGTGGGGCCTGCTGCGCGACCAGTCCTTGAACGCCTTAGGACCCGCCGCTTGAGCCGAGCCCGCCGCATCGCACTCTATCAGGCGCTGGCTGTCGCGATCCCCGTCCTGCTGCTGGAGGTCGCCTGCCGCGTCGGCCTGATCCAGCCCCTGACCATGCCGACGCCGAGCAGCATGGTGGTCGGCCTGGTGGAGATCCTGGCCTCGGGGCGGATCAACGCGGCGATCCTCAAGACCCTGGCCAATGTGGCGGCGGCCTTTGTTCTGGCGTCGGTGGCCGGCGTCGCGCTGGGCGCCCTGCTCCATCGCGCCGCGCCGGTGCGGCGGCTGCTGGAGCCACTGTTCTCGACCTACTACGCGATCCCGATCTACGCTTTCTACCCGCTGTTCATCGTGGTGTTCGGCCTGGGCGACGCACCGCAGGTGCTGATCGGCTTCATGCTGGCGCTGGTGGCGGTGATCGTCAGCACTCTCAATGGCCTGGACAGCGTGCCCAGGGTGCTGATCAAGACCGCCCGGGTATGCAGGATGAACGCGGTGCAGACCGCCACGCAGGTGACCCTGCCCTATGCCGCCCCGCATCTGTTCACCGGGGTCAAGCTGGCCGCGGCCTACAGTTTCATCGGCGTGATCGGGGCCGAGTTCATCATGTCCCAGAGCGGGCTCGGCTACGAAATCCGCTTCGCCTTCGACAACCTCGACAACCAGGTCATGTACCCCCTGATCCTGCTGATCCTGGTGGTTTCGGTGACGGTCAACTTCACACTCGATCACTGGGACAAGGCGTTGCGCGCGCGACGGGGGGCGGCGCGATGAAGGCGCCCCTAGCGCTGATCGTCCTGCTGCTGCTGCTGCTCTGGCAGGGCGTCCATATGCTGGCCGGGCCGGACGCCCTGGCCCCGCCGTTGCAGACCATCGCCTACCTCGGCGCCCAGCTTCCGACCCCCGAATTCCAAGCCCACATCCTGGCCACAGGATCGGCATTCGCCCTGGCCGTTGCCATCGCCATCGCCGGCGGGCTGGCCATCGGCCTTGCGACGGGATTGAGCCAGACCGCCACCGAGGTCGTCGAGCCCCTGCTGCTGGCCGGCAATTCGATCCCCAAGATCGCGCTCTACCCCATCGTTCTGCTGCTGTTCGGCATCGGCATGCCGGCCAAGGTGGCGTTCGGGGCCATTCATGGGGTGATCCCGGTGGCGATCTTCACCATGAGCGCCTGCCGCAACATCGCCCCGGTGCTGCTGAAATCCGCCGCCGTGATGCGGCTGTCGCGCCTGGACCGGATCGGATCGATCCTGCTGCCCGCCGCCCTGCCGGAAATCGTCACCGGCCTGCGCATGGGCTTCTCCCTGACCCTGATCGGCACGGTCCTGGGCGAGATGTTCGGCGCCCAGAGCGGCCTCGGCTACCTGTTGATGACCGCCATCGGCTTGCAGAACACCCAGGTGATCATGGCGGTGACCTTGCTTCTGGTGGTGTTCGCCGCCGGTGTGTCGACGGCGCTGCTGGCCTACGAGCGGCGGCTGCGCAGCCGAACCTGACAGGCCAAGATGTGATCGGAACCTGTGGAGCCTATTCGCTTCCAGGCCGTTGGGTTGGGCAAGGACCTCTACCCAGCAAGGAATTTTCCGATGACCACCCAAAACCGCATCCGCAGCCTGGCCCTGGGCGGTTTCGCCCTGATCCTGGCCGGCGCCCCCATGACCGCCGCCGTCGCCCAACCCTATTACAGCGGCGACTACTACCAGCAGCAGCGCGAATACGAGGCCCGTCAGGCCCAGTACGAACGCGATCGCGCCGAATACGACCGTCGCTACGGCGGCGGCGCCTATGACCGCTACTATGCGGCCGGCGCCCTCTCGTCTCGCGAGGAACGCCGCGCCTGCCGCGAAGAGCGGAAGGGCAACGCCGTCGGCGGCGCCATCCTCGGCGGCATCGCCGGCGCGGTGATCGGCTCGAACGTCGCGCGTGGCGGCGGCCGTGAAGGCGGCGCCATCATCGGCGGCGTCGGCGGCGTCGGCGGCGCGGCGCTGGGCTCCAGCATCGCCAAGAACTCGACCAACTGCTGATCGACTGACCAACGCGATCGAGGGGCGCGCCGGCTGAAGTCGGCGCGCCCTTGTTCGTTTTGGGCGCCAACGACGCCTCGCCGACCCGGATTGGGGCGTCGAAAACCGCCTTTCCTACCGGGCGGACTAAAATTCCGGCAAGCGTTGCCGTAATGCAACTTCCTTGTGGCCGATCCCGTACTACATGCAGCTGACCCGACGCCCGGCGCCTCCTCGCGCTCTCCACGATCGGGTTTGCTGGAGTGGTCTCGATGACCCGCACGTCGCTTCTGTCCGTCTTGTCCGCCGCCGCCGTCCTGTCCCTGCCGATGGCCGTTCATGCCCAGACTGCCGCAAAGCCCGGCGTCGCGGTGGCGGGTGCCTTTATCGCCCCGACCCAGGCCCAGGACCGCCAGGCCGCTCTGCAGCTGCTCGACAAGAAGGTCTCGATCCAGTTCACCGGGGGTTCGGCCCAGGCCGGTCACGGCGAAGGGCAGCCGTTCGTGATCGGTTACCTCGACGGCCTGTTCTACGGCCAGTGCCCGGTCAGCCTCGACGGCGGCGGGGCCCAGCAAGGCGCGGTCATGCGCTTCCATGCCCATGACGCGGGCTATCACCAGCACTACGCCATCGATGTCGAGGTGCGAAACGAGCGTGTCGTACGGGTCACGGTGAACGTCGAGCCGACCGCTTCGGTCGGCCAGGCGGTGGCCAGCCTCGATCCGTCCTAGGGTCTAGCGGGCGATCGATTCGCCGATCAGGAGTTCGCGCTCCTGCGGCGTGATCGGCCGCCAGTTACCCTCGGGCATGTCGCCGAGCTCGAGCGGACCGACCCGCACGCGGAACAGGTCGACGACCTTCAGCTCGACAAGCTCGCACATCCGCCGAATCTGACGGTTGCGGCCCTCCTTGAGGACGAAGCGCAGACGCTGGTCGGAAATCACATCGACCTCGGCGGGGCGCAGCTTTCGGTCGTCCAACTCCAGGCCATGGCGCAGCAGGGCAAGCTTGGCTTCGGTCAGTTCGCCCAGCACCGCCACCCGGTATTCCTTGTCCAGGTCCGACGCGGGGCCGATGACGGCCTTGGCCAGGACCCCGTCCTCGGACAGGATCAGCAATCCCCGAGACTCCATGTCCAGCCGCCCGACCGGAGCCAGCCTGGTGTCCGCGGCGGGGATGGTCCTGCTCGGCGCCCATAGCCGGTGACGGGTCAGCAGTTGGACGGCGGGCGTCTGGCCGGGTTCCGGATGGGCCGAGACGACGCCGCGCGGCTTGTGCAGCAGGACGCTCATCTGGGAGTCCAGCTGGTGCTCGGCCTTTTCGGCCAGCACCAGGGTCTGGCCGGGCAGGATCTTGCGGCCGACATCGGTCACGGTCTCGCCGTCGATCGACACCAGGCCCTGGGCGATCAGTCCCTCGGCCTCGCGGCGCGAGCAGACCCCGCTCTGGGCCAGCCACTTGTTGACCCTCTGGGGCTCGGATTCGTCGTAGCGGCGGCGGAAAGCCATGTCGGTCACCTAAACGCAATGGCCGTCCTGTGCCATACCCGCCTTGGATGGAACAGTTCGACGTAGTGGTGATCGGCGCCGGCGCCGCGGGGATGATGTGCGCCATAGAGGCGGGCGGGCGCGGGCGGCGCGTGCTTGTGCTCGATCACGCCAAGGCGGCCGGCGAGAAAATCCGCATCTCCGGCGGCGGGCGCTGCAACTTCACCAATATCCATACGTCTCCCGCAAATTTCCTGGGCTCCAATCCCGGCTTCTGTATCTCGGCCCTGCGCCGATACCGGCCGCAAGCCTTCATAGCGCTGGTGGAGAAGGCCGGCATCGCCTGGCATGAGAAGACCCTCGGCCAGCTGTTCTGCGACGACAGCGCGACCCAGATCGTCGACATGCTGCTGAACGCCATGCGCCGCGAAGGCGTGGTCTTGCGTCTGTCCACCACCGTCGAGCGCATCGAACAGGCCGACGGCGGCTTCCGGCTATGGATCGGCGGGGCGCCGGTTTCGTGCGCTTCGCTGGTGATCGCCAGCGGCGGCAAGTCGATCCCCAAGATGGGCGCGACCGGCTTGGGCTACGAGATCGCCCGGCAATTCGGCGTGGCCGTCACCGAAACCCGCCCCGCGCTCGTGCCCCTGACCTTCGAGACCGGATTGCTGCAACGGCTGAGCCCGTTGTCGGGCGTCGCCCTGCCCTGCCGAGTATCGAGCGGCAAGGCTCGCTTCGAGGAAGCCATGCTGTTCACCCACCGCGGCCTGTCGGGGCCGGCGATCCTGCAGATCTCCAGCTATTGGCGCGAGGGCGACGACATCACAGTCGATATGGCGCCGGGGCATGACGTCTATGCCCTGCTGCGCCAGGCCCGGTCCGAACACGGCCGGCAGGCGCTGCACACCGTGCTCGGCCACTCCTTGCCCAAGCGGCTGGCCCAGCTGATCGCCGAAAACGAGGGGGCCACGGGCAATATCGCCGACGCCTCGGACGCCCGCCTGCGCGCCATCGCCGAGGCGGTCAATCGGTGGCGGGTCAAGCCGGTGGGGTCGGAAGGCTACCGCACCGCGGAGGTCACCCTGGGCGGCGTCGACACCCATTGCCTGGACTCCCGCACCATGGCCGCCAAGGCCGTCCCAGGTCTGTATTTCATCGGCGAGGTGGTGGACGTGACCGGCTGGCTGGGCGGGTACAACTTCCAGTGGGCCTGGGCCAGCGGCTGGTGCGCGGGCCAGGCCGTCTAACGCCCGTCCTGGAACCGGGCCCAAAGGTCTACATCAACGTATCGCGCGATCTCTACGACAACGACGTACGTCAGCTGTCGATCAATGAGCAGGACAGCCCGATCAACATCGTCCCCGGCACGCCGCAGGCGGCTTTGCTCAGGGCTTTCTGTTCTTAGGCGCCGGCGCGGGCGCCTCTTCCGGCGGCTCGGGCGCGAAGCCCACCGGAGCGAAGCCGTGCAGGAACGACTCCACAGCCACCGTCACCGGCCCGGAGATCATCCGCTTGCCCGCCTCCATCTCGCGCACCCGCTTTTCCCCCTGCGAACGGTCGCCCGCCAGGCGCAAGGCGCGCGCCATGTCCGAGGGCGACCAGCCCAGGGCTTCGCGCGCCTGCTTCAGATGGGTTCCGTTTTCGATCATGGCGGGCTCGGATGTTGCGAAGTGGCGCGGGCGACATGCACGCATCGCGCGGCGGGATCAACCCATCCAGGGGTGCAGAGCTGATGGGAAGAGGCTACGCAAGGCCGCTTGACGTGTCCAGGCGAACCGTGGCCCGACGGTGCCAGCCAACTGGCGCGCGGGCGGGCGACGAGGCTAGCATGGGGCGGTGGGCCGACACTGTTGCTGACCCTTGGGATCGGATCGTCTGAACGGTATGCCCGGCTTCGTTTTCCATGACCCCTCGGGCCGCCGCGGCCGCCGCGCAGGCCTGGCCGTGGGCCTGGTGCTGGCCACAATCGCCGCTGTCGGCGCGGGCTTCGCGGCGACCCTGGCTCTTGCCCCGCGCCTGCCGATCCTTCAACTCAAGGACCCCAACGTCCGCTCGGCCCTGCACGAGGAGACGCCGCGCAAGAAACTGCGCCGCCTGCCCTGGACCCGCGTCCCGCGCCCGGGGGTGCTGACCTCGGTCAATTCCGGCGCCGAGCGGCCGCTGACCCTGGCCTTCTACGTCAGCTACGACCAGTACTCTCGCCAGTCCCTGGCCCAGAACATCGCCAAGATCGATGTGGTCTCGCCGCAGTGGATCACCCTCAACGGCGCCGCCGGCGATATCGCCGTGGCCGACGACCCCCAGGCCAATGTGATCATCGCCGCCGCGGCCAAGCCGCCATCGGTCCTGCCCTCGATCACCAATATCCGCGACGGGGTGTGGGACAGCGCCCAGGCCTCGTTCGACATCATCAACCCGGCCGCGCGCCGCAACATGATCGCCAAGCTGGTCGATCAGGCCGGCAAGCGCGGCTTCGCCGGCTACGTCTTCGATCTGGAGAACCTGTCGCCGGAGGCGGTCAAGGCCTATCCCGGGTTCCTGGTTCAGGTCCGCGCCGCCCTGCGCCCGCTCGGCCGCGAAGTGTGGGTGACCGCGCCGTTCGACGACCGCGAGTGGGACCTCAAGGCGATCCAGGCGGCCACCGACACCGTGGTGCTGATGGCCTATGACGAGCATTGGCTGACCAGCGATCCCGGTCCGCCCGCCAGCCAGGAGTGGTATCAGCAGAACCTGTCCGAGACCCTCGGCAAGATGGACCCGACGCGAACCATCGTCGCCCTCGGCAGCTATGGCTACAACTGGGTCAAGCGCGGCCAGCAGTGGGCCTCGGCCGAGGCCAAGTCGTTCCACGAGTCCACCATCATCGCCAACGACTCCGGCGTAGCCATCGACTTCGATTCCGACGCCCTCAACCCTCACTTCAGCTACGAGGACGAGGACGGCCAGACCAACCAGCTCTGGTTCCTGGATGCGGTCACCGTCTACAACCAGATGAAGGTCACCGCCCCGTTCAAGCCGCGCGGCTACGGCCTGTGGCGGCTGGGCACCGAGGATCCGGGGGTATGGAGTCTGTTCGGGCGCGGTTACGGGCGGGCCGACACCGCCGATCTGCAGATCCTGCCCGGCGGCAACGACGTCGACTTCGACGGCACCGGCGAGGTGCTCAAGATCACCCAGACGCCCAAGCCCGGTCAGCGCGCCCTGACCATCGACCGCGACACCGGCCTGATCTCGGGTGAGCAGTACCAGGTGATCCCATCGAGCTACATCGTCTCGCGCTACGGCGCCCATCCGGGCCTGATCGCCCTGACCTTCGACGACGGCCCGCACCCCAAGTTCACCCGCCAGATCCTCGACGTCCTCAAGGCCAAGAACGTCAAGGCGACCTTCTTCGTAATCGGCGATCAGATGGCCAATTGGCCGGGCCTGGTCCGGCGCGAACTGGCCGAGGGCCATGTGGTGGGCAGCCACAGCTTCACCCACCCCAATATCGGGGCGATCACTACCCCCCAGGTCGATATCGAGCTGAACGCCACCCAGCGCCTGTTCGAGGTGGTCACCGGCCGCTCGATGCGCCTGTTCCGACCGCCCTATTTCGGCGACGCCGAACCCTCCACCGTGCCCGAGGTCCTGCCGCTGCTGAAGGCCCAGGCGCTCGGCTACCTGATCGTCGGCCTGCGCATCGACACCGACGACTGGAAGAAGCCCACCAGCCAGCAGATCATCGATAATGTCCTGAAGCGCCTGCCGGACAGCAATCCGGAGACGGCGGGCCAGGTGGTGCTGCTGCACGACTCCGGCGGCGACCGGAGCAAGACCGTGCAGGCCCTGCCCGGTCTGATCGACGCCCTGCGCGCGCGTGGCTACCGCCTGGTGACCGTCGCCGAACTGGCCGGAATGACGCCGCAGCAGGCGATGCCCGCCTCGGGCCGTAACCCGGTGGAGCTGACCCTGGACCGGATCGGCTTCGGCTTCGTGCATGGGGTCGAACTGGGCATGGAGACCCTGTTCATCGCCGCCATCGCGCTCGGCCTCGCCCGCCTCACCTTCCTTGGCGTCCTGGCCCTGTGGCACAGCTTCACCAGCCGGGCGCCGCCCAAGCTCGATCCGTCCAAGGGGCCGCTGGTAAGCGTGCTGATCCCCTGCTTCAACGAAGAGAAGGTGATCGTCTCGTCGACCGAGCGGATCCTGCAATCCGACTGGCTCAACATCGAGGTCCTGGTCCTCGACGACGGCTCCAGCGACAACACCGCCGCCGAGGTGCGCCGCGCGTTCGCCGACGATCCCCGGGTGCGCCTGCTCAGCTTCGAGAACGCCGGCAAGGCCCATGCCCTGAACCGCGGCCTGAAGGAGACCAAGGGCGCGATCATCGTCGCCCTGGACGCCGACACCCTGTTTCCGAAAGACACGATCGGGCTGCTTGCCCGCTGGTTCGAGGACCCGCGCATCGGCGCGGTCGCCGGCAACGCCCTGGTCGGCAACCGGGTCAATATGGTCACCCGCTGGCAGGCGCTCGAATACGTCACCGCCCAGAACCTGGAACGACGGGCGCTGGATGCTCTGGGCGCCGTGACCGTGGTGCCCGGCGCCGTCGGGGCCTGGCGGCGCGAGGCGCTGGAGGCGCTCGGCGGCTATCCGGCCGACACCCTCGCCGAAGATCAGGACCTGACCATCGCCGTGCAGCGCGCCGGCTGGCGGGTGGATTTCGACCCGGACGCCCGCGCCTATACCGAGGCGCCGGACACCATCAATGGCCTGCTCAAGCAGCGCTTCCGCTGGTCGTTCGGCACCCTGCAGTGCCTGTGGAAGCACCGCCCCGGCCTGTTCGACCCCAAGCATCCGGTGCTGGGATTCTTCGCCCTGCCGCAGATCTGGCTGTTCCAGATCGTGCTGACCGTGGCCGCGCCCCTGGTCGACCTGGGCGCCCTGTGGAGCGTGATCGCGGCGATCATGACCCACTATTCGCACCCGGTGGAATGGTCGTCGGACGACCTGCTGCACACCCTGTTCTACTGGTGCGCCTTCGTCCTGGTGGACATCTCGGCCGCCATGCTCGGCATGGCCCTGGAGAAGCGGGCCCCGTGGAAGGAGCTTATCTGGCTGCCGGTGCAGCGCTTCGGCTACCGGCAGATGATGTACTACGTCGTGGTCAAGGCGGTGGTCACCGCCGTGCGCGGCCCACGCGTAGGCTGGGGCAAGCTGGAGCGGCGCAACAGCGCGGCCATGGAGGGCCAGGGTTAGCCCACGCCATCGCGGCCTTGCTGCATAATTCATCACCATAGCCTGCTCGATTGTTGAGCAGACCCCCGACCATCGGCTATAGCCGGTTGCGGCCGTTCGCGGCCCCGGGGGAAGGGAAGCCGATGGCATTGGTTCGCAAGGTGTTTTCGGGCGCGGCAGTGGCTGCTGCGGCGCTGTTCATACCGGCCGCCGCTCTCGCCCAGACCCCGGCTCCTGCGCTCGACCCCGGCGACACCGCCTGGATTTTGACCTCCACGGCCCTGGTCCTGTTCATGACCCTGCCGGGCCTGGCCCTGTTCTACGGCGGGCTGGTGCGGTCCAAGAACGTGCTGTCGGTGATGGCGCAGTGCGTGGCCATCGCCTGCCTGGCCTCGGTGCTGTGGCTGGCGGTCGGCTACTCCCTGGCCTTCTCTGGCGGCGGACCTCTGATCGGCGACTTCGACCGGGCCTTCCTGCACGCCGCGCGCGGGCGCCTGCACGGGACCATTCCCGAGAGCGCCTTCTTCATGTTCCAGGGGGCGTTCGCGATCATCACCCCGGCCCTGATCGTCGGCGCCTATGTCGAGCGCATCCGCTTCCCCGCCGTGCTGCTGTTCTCCGGCCTGTGGCTGCTGATCGTCTATGTCCCGGTCACCCACTGGGTGTGGGGCGGCGGCTGGCTGATGCAACGCGGGGTGATGGACTACGCCGGCGGGCTGGTGGTGCACGCCACCGCCGGCATCTCGGCCCTGCTGGCCGCCATGGCGGTCGGCCGGCGTGAGGGCTTTCCGCGCGATCTGCACCCTCCGCACAACCCGGGCCTGACCATGATCGGCGCCGGCATGCTGTGGGTCGGCTGGTACGGCTTCAACGGCGGCAGCGCCCTGGCGGCCAACGGCGACGCGGCCATGGCCCTGATGGTCACGCACCTGTCGGCCTCAGCGGCGGGCCTGACCTGGGCCCTGATCGAGTGGAAGAAATTCGGCCGCCCGTCGATGGTCGGGCTGGTCACCGGCGTGGTCGGCGGCCTGGCCACGGTGACCCCGGCGTCCGGCTATGTCGGCCCGGTGGGCGGTCTGGTGCTGGGCGTTGCCGGCGCGGCGGTGTGCTTTCAGGCGGTGGAGATCGTCAAGCACCGCTGGAAGGTCGACGACAGCCTCGACGTGTTCGCCGTGCACGGCGTCGGCGGCATCCTCGGCAGCCTGCTGGTGGCGGTGCTGGCCCATCCGGCGCTGGACGGCGTCGGCTACGGCGTGGCCGGCGGCATGGCCGGACAGGCCCTGGTGCAGCTGACCGGGGTGGCCGCCGTCCTGGCCTGGTCGGGCGTGATGACCGCGCTGATCCTGTTCGTGGTCAAGAAGGCCACCGGCCTGCGCGCCCGCGACGAAGAGATTGAAGACGGCCTCGACGTTTCCACCCACGGTGAGCGGAGCTTCAGTATCTAGGCCTCAGTGGGTCACGCCCTTGGCGGCGACGACACCCGCCGCCGTCATCAACAGGACCCTTAGATCGAACAGCCAGGAGCGGCGGTGCAGATATTCGACGTCGAGCGCCACCTTGTCCGGGATCGGCAGCTCGTCGCGGCCGTTGACCTGGGCCCAGCCGGTGACGCCGGGGCGCAAGGCCTCAACGCCCGATGCGGTGCGCAGGGCTATCAAGTCGTCCTGGTTGAACAGGGCTGGGCGCGGCCCCACCAGGCTCATGTCGCCTTTCAGCACGCTCAGCAGCTGGGGCAGTTCATCCAGGCTGGAGCGGCGCAGGAAGCCGCCGATCGGAGTCAGCCAGCGGGCCGGATCGTCCATCAGGTGGGTGGCCACCTGGGGCGTGTCGATGCGCATGGTGCGGAACTTGGGCATCAGGAAGACGGCGTTGCCCCGGCCTACGCGCTTGGACCAGTGAACCGCCGGTCCCGGCGAGGTCGCTCGCACCCATCCCGCCAGCAACACCAGGGGGACCGCCAGCACGATTAGCGCCGCGCCAGACACGGCGACGTCGGTGAGACGCTTCAAAGCGTCTGAGGGTTGGGCGGTCGGCGCGGTCATCAGTCCCTATAAATCGCCATCCGCCGGTTTGGCGAAACGAAATCCCCAGGGGCCGCGCGCTCGACAATCGGGGCGCCGCGGGATAACTCGGCCCAGCCTTCGAGAAGAGCCCGTCCCATGTCCGATACCCCTCCGGTCGTCTATGCCGGCCCCAAGCGCATCCTGTCGGGGGTGCAGACCTCTGGCCAGCTGCACCTGGGCAATTACCTGGGTGCCATCGTCAAGTTCGTGCGTCTGCAGGAAGAGGCCGAGTGCTTCTATTTCCTGGCCGATATGCACGCCATCACCGTGTGGCAGGATCCGGACAAGCTGGCCGACCAGATGCGCGAAGTGGCCGCCGCCTTCATCGCCTCAGGCGTGGACCCGGCCAAGGCCGCGATCTTCCCGCAGTCGGCGGTGCCCGAGCACGCCGAGCTGGCCTGGATCTTCAACTGCGTCGCCAGGCTCGGCTGGCTGGACCGCATGACCCAGTTCAAGGAGAAGTCCGGCCAGCACAAGGAGCGCTCGTCGGTGGGCCTCTATACCTACCCGGTGCTGCAGGCGGCCGACATCCTGGTCTACAAGGCCACCCACGTGCCGGTGGGCGAGGACCAGAAGCAGCACCTGGAGCTGACCCGCGACATCGCCCAGAAGTTCAACAACGACTTCGGAGCCCAGGGCTTCTTCCCGATCACCGAGCCGGTGATCGAGGGGCCGGGCGCGCGGATCATGTCGCTGCGCGACGGGGCGGCGAAGATGAGCAAGTCCGATCCGTCGGACAATTCGCGCATCAACCTGCTGGATGACGCCGACGCCATGGCCACCAAGATCCGCAAGGCAAAGACCGACCCGGAGCCTTTGCCCGAGACCCTCGACGAGCTGAAGGCGCGGCCCGAGGCCGATAACCTGGTGGGCATCTACGCGGCCCTGTCCGGCGTGACCAAGGCGCAGGCCCTGACCGAGTTCGCCGGCAAGGGTTTCGGCGCCTTCAAGCCGGCCCTGGCCGATCTGACCGTGGCCAAGCTGGGACCGATCGGGGCCGAGATGCGACGCCTGCTGGCCGATCCGGCCGAGATCGACCGGGTGCTGAAAATCGGCGTGGAAAAGGCCCGCGCGGTGGCCGCGCCGGTGGTGGCCGACACCAAACGCCTGGTCGGCTTCTGGTCGCCCAAGCCGTGAGGGCGCGCATTCTGATACTGGCGGCGGCGATGACGGCTTTTGCCGCCGTTGCTCATGCCCAGACGGTCAAGGCCGGCGCCCTGATCCTGGACGGCATGGTGGTGCGCGCCTCGCTGGGCAATGTCCCGACCACCGCCGCCTATCTGACC
>CANJMO010000024.1 GCA_947475845.1 Caulobacteraceae bacterium
CCCGAGCCCAGCGCCATCGCCAGCACCGGAGCCATCGAGTCCGTCACCCCGGCCCGCACCGCGGTGTCGCTGATCTTCCTCATGCCTACCGCCTGGGCGATGCGCACGGTCATGGTGTTGCGCGACAGCTCCAGCCCCTTGCGGATCGGCATCGGCCCGAAATAGTCGCGCTCGAAGTTCTCCGGCCGCCACACCTCGCCCGGCTTGGAGCCCTGCAGCTCGATCGGCCCGTCCTCCACCACCCGCGCCGGGGTGAACCCGTTCTCCAGCGCCGTGGCGTAGACGAACGGCTTGAACGCCGAGCCCGGCTGGCGCTCGGCCTGGGTCGCCCGGTTGAACTTGGACATCGAGAAGCTGTAGCCGCCGACCATGGCCATCACCCGGCCTGACCACGGATCGATTGCCACCAGGGCGCCGTTGACGATCGGGGTCTGCTTCAGGTTGTAGCGCCCCGGCGTGGCGGTCGGCTCCACCCAGATCAGGTCGCCGTGCTTCAGCCCCTTGCCGCGCTTGGCCCAAGCCACGTCCGCGGGTTCCAGGAAGCCCTCCCCGCCCCCGGCCACGCGCACCCGCACATTGCCGTCGGCGGTCTCGACCACCCCGGCGCGCCACAGGCGCCGCTCGGCGGGCGGGGACTTGTCCTTGATCAGCTTTTCCCAGTCGCTGCCGATCTGCGCCAGGTTGCCCCACGCCCCGCGCCAGCCATGGCGGCGATCATAGGTCTCCAGCCCCTGCATCAACGCCGTGCGCCCAAGCGACTGCAGCTTGGGGTCCAGGGTGGTGCGCATGTAGTAGCCGCCCTCGGTCAGCTTATCGCCCATGGTCGCCAGGGCGCGCTGGCGCACCTCCTCGACGAAATAGTCGGCGTCCAGGTACTTGGCGCGCGACGGGGCGGGCTGGGCGATCAGGTCTTCCTTCTGCGCCGCCTCGGCCTGGGCCTGGGTGATCCAGCCGGCGTTCTCCATCTGGCCGAGCACGAAGTTGCGCCGGCGCAGAGCGGCGGCCTTGTTGCGGATCGGGTGATAGTTGTCCGGTCCCTTGGGCAGGGATCCGAGGAAGGCCGCCTCCGAAAGGCTCAGTTCATTCAGCGACTTGCCGAAGTAGTTGAAGGCCGCGGCGCCGACCCCGTAGGAGCGGTAGCCGAGCCAGATTTCGTTCAGGTACAGTTCGAGAATGCGCTGCTTGTCGAGGGTCTGCTCCAGCTGGTGGGCGAGGATCGCCTCCTTCAGCTTGCGCCCCATGGTCACCTGGTTGCCGAGCAGGACGTTCTTGGCCACCTGCTGGGTGATGGTCGAGCCGCCCTCCAGCCGCTTGCCCTGCGCCGCGTTGCCCACATCCTTGAGCAGGGCGCGGCCCAGGCCCGACACCTCGATGCCGCCGTGCTGGAAGAAGTTGCGGTCCTCCGCCGCCAGGAACGCCCGCACCACCTGGGTCGGGATCTGTTCGTAGGGCACGAAGATGCGGCGTTCCTTGGCGAATTCGCCGATCAGGGTGCCGTCCCAGCCGTAGACGCGGGTCGAGGTCGGCGGACGGTAGTCCACCAGGTCTGCGGCGTTGGGCATGTCGTGGAACAGCCAGGCGGCGTAGACCGCCACCGACACGCCGGCCAGGGCGATGACGCTGAGAGCGCCGATGCCGATTGCTGCGATCCAGCGTGCGCGGGTGATCACCGATAGAGCCTCGCCGGGCGAAACGCCCTGCCAAGGTCTACCGTGTGTCGGCTGAGGACAAAAGGGCCGGGCCGATCACAATCGGATGCCCGGCCCTGTCGCTCTACGCCAGATCGAACCTGTCGGCGTTCATCACCTTCACCCACGCCGCCACGAAATCGCGCACGAACGCCTCCTTGGCGTCCGACTGGGCGTAGGCCTCGGCCAACGCCCGCAGCTCCGAATGCGAACCGAAGATCAGGTCCACGCGCGTCCCGGTCCACTTCACCGCCTTGGTCCGGCGATCGCGGCCCTCGAACAGGTTCTCGTCGCCGGTGGCCTGCCATTGCACGCCCATGTCCAGCAGGTTGACGAAGAAGTCGTTGGTCAGCACGCCCACCCGGTCGGTGAACACGCCAGTCTTCGACCCGCCCGAGTTGGCGCCCAGCACCCGCAACCCGCCCACCAGCACCGTCAGCTCCGGCCCGCTCAGCCGCAACAACTGCGCCCGGTCGACCAGCGCCTCCTCCGGCGCCATGAACTGCGGGCCGGACGCCCGATAGTTGCGGAAGCCGTCGGAAACCGGCTCCAGCGGCGCGAACGAGGCCGCGTCGGTCTGCTGCGCCGTCGCGTCGCCGCGGCCCGAGGTGAACGGGACGGCCACCGCCACGCCGGCGTCCTTGGCCGCCTTCTCCACCGCCGCATTGCCGCCCAGCACAATCAGGTCGGCCAGGGACACGGCTTTTCCCGCCGCCTTCTGTACGCCTTCCAGAGCCGACAACACCTTGGCCAGCCGGGCCGGATCGTTGACCGCCCAATCCTTCTGCGGCGCCAGGCGCACGCGCGCGCCGTTGGCTCCGCCGCGCTTGTCCGATCCGCGGAAGGTCGAGGCCGAGGCCCAGGCCGCCGAGACCAGTTCCGGCACCGTCAAGCCGGTCGCCAGGATCGCGGCCTTCAGGTCACCTTGCGTCGCCGCGTCGATGACCGGCCCGGAGGCAATCCGGTCCTGCCAGATCAGCGGTTCGGCCGGGACCAGCGGCCCCAGGTAGCGCTGGATCGGCCCCATGTCGCGGTGGGTCAGCTTGAACCAGGCGCGCGCGAAGGCGTCGGCGAACTGATCCGGGTTCTCATGGAAGCGCTTGGAGATCTTCGCGTATTCGGGGTCGAAGCGCAGCGCCAGGTCCGAGGTCAGCATGGTCGGCACGCGCTTGCCGGGCCCGTGGGCGTGGGGGATGGTCGCCGCCGCGCCCTTGGCCTGCCACTGATGCGCGCCGCCGGGGCTCTTGGTCAGCTCCCATTCGAATCCGAACAGGTTGTCGAAGAAGTGGTTCGACCACCGCGTCGGCGTCTGGCTCCAGGTCACTTCCAGGCCCGAGGTGATGCCGTCGGCGCCGAAGCCCGTCCCGTGCTTGGAGTGCCAGCCCAGGCCCTGATCCTCGATCTGCCCGCCTTCGGGCTCGGGACCGACGAACGACGGATCGCCCGCCCCGTGCGTCTTGCCGAAGGTATGCCCCCCGGCGATCAGCGCGACGGTCTCCTCATCGTTCATCGCCATCCGGGCGAAGGTGTCGCGGATGTCGCGGGCAGAGGCGAGCGGGTCGGGATTACCGCCCGGCCCTTCAGGATTGACGTAGATCAGCCCCATCTGCACCGCGCCCAGCGGCCCCTGCAGCTGGCGCTCGCCCGAGTAGCGCTCGTCGCCCAGCCACGAGCCTTCCGGGCCCCAGTACAGCTCCTCCGGCTCCCAGGTATCGGCCCGTCCGCCGGCGAAGCCGAAGGTCTTGAAGCCCATCGACTCCAGGGCGACGTTGCCCACCAGCACATAGAGGTCTGCCCACGAGATCTTGCGTCCGTACTTCTGCTTGATCGGCCACAACAGCCGCCGCGCCTTGTCCAGGTTGGCGTTATCCGGCCAGCGGTTCAGCGGCGCGAACCGCTGCTGCCCGCCGCCCGCTCCGCCCCGCCCGTCCGCCACACGATAGGTGCCCGCGCTGTGCCAGGCCAGGCGGATGAACAACCCACCGTAGTGGCCGAAGTCGGCCGGCCACCAGTCCTGCGAGTCCGTCATAAGGGCGTGCAGGTCCGCGATCAGCGCATCCAGATCGAGGCTCTTGAATTCCTTTGCGTAATCGAAATCCGCGCCCAGCGGATTGGAGCGCGGAGAATGCTGGTTCAGTCCTTCGAGGCGCAGGCTTTGCGGCCACCAGTCGCGGTTGGCGTGGGGGCGGCCGTGAGCCACCGGGCATTGGCCTTGATTGTCATCCATGTCCGTCTCCTGTCGCACGGAGGGCTCTTGGAGCGAGCCTCGATGACGGACAAAAGCGGCTCAGCCGGAGCGTAAGTAAAATCGATTTTTGTTGTCGTCCGGATCGAGAAAATCCATGGAACCGGCTTCGTTTCATCGAAAAAGCCGATCCGGCCTAGCCGCCCGGCAGCTGGATGCCCGACCATCCCGCTTCATCCGGTCGATTGCGGTCGTTGGTGCAGATGTATTCGGTAAGCCGCAGCCGCGGCACCCTCTGGAACGAGTCCCTCAGCACCCACGGGCCGTCGAAGGTCTTGGCGTCGTCCGCCGTCACCTCGATCTCTAGCGTCCCAGGCCCCGAGCGGCGGATGCGCTCGACCAGGTGCAGCTTGTCGGAGTGCGGGATCACCCCGCGCAGCGTCGTCTCCTGGCTCACCGCCACCGTATCCACCACCAGGGTGTCGCCCTCCCAGTGACCGACGCTATCGCCCATGAAGCTCGGGTCGGCATCTGGATCGTGCGCTTCGTTCATGCGGATGATGCGGAACACGCTGAATTCCTCGAACAGCACGGTGATCTGGTTCGGCTCCTCGATGATCTGGAACGGCAGCTGCGGCGGCGTGAACATCGCCGACGGCATCCCCGCCGGCAGGCAGCGCGACTTGGTGAAGGCGTAGGGGTGGCCGTCCTTGGCGTCCTGGGTCCGCTTGGCCACCAGGTCAGCTGCCCACGGCAGCAGCGGCGCGATATCGCCGTCGCCCCCCGGTCTCGACCCCGCCCAACCCCTCGTCGGCCTTGAACACGTTGGAGAAGCGCGGGCTCACCCACACCCCCGACAGACTGCCGGGTCCCTTCGGGATCGCGGCCGAAGCCTTGCTTTGAGCCAGAGCGGGCGTCGATACGAGGCAGCTGGCCGCCAGCACCGCGCCGCAGCCGAGCAGCGCCCTAAGGCTCCCGGAAAGTTTGGTCATTTCCATCCCCTGCGCCCTTCATCGAGAGGGCTCTTGTCGGTCTTGGCGATGCTCGCTCTTGTATGCATCAATGTATTGCATAGGCGCGCGGCATTGCCAGGGCCCAGGTCATGGCGTCTATTATCACTCATACTCCGCGCCTCTCAGACCGACGGAGCACCAGTGGAAGGAAGCGATCATGGCGCCGTATCGCGCAGCAAGACGATTACTCACACCCGCATTGGCCCTCGGGCTGTTGGCCGCCGGCGCCGCGAGCGCCGCCACCCTGCCCAAGCCTGAATCCCTGCCCGACTGGGTCGGCACCTGGCAAAACCAGGGCGGTCCGGAAAACAACGATGTGTTCGACGGGTCCACCAGCGAGCCGCGCGGCTGTACCGCCACCCGTCCGCCCTGCCGCGAACACCCGCCCTACAACAAGGTTTGGGAAGCCAAGTACGAGACCAACCTGAAGCGGGCCCTGGCCGGCACCATGCCCGACCCCCTGACCAAGTGCTATCCGCGCCAGACCCCCGGCAACATGCGCACGCCTGAGACCATCGAATGGGTGGTGCGTCCGGAAATGACCGTGATCTTCGTCGAGGACGGCAGCCATGTTCGCCGCATCTTCACCGACGGGCGCAAACATCGCACCGGCAAGGGCGGGTTCCTCAGCTTCAGCGGCGACAGCATCGGTCACTGGGAAGGCGACACCCTGGTGGTCGAGACCATGAACGTCCTCGGCGAGCAGATGCTCGACCGCTCCGGCGCCGTGGTCTCCAGCAAGGCGGTGTTCACCGAGCGCATGCGCCGCCTGTCGCCGGTGCAGATGGAAGACATCATCACCGTCACCGACCCGGTCTCCCTGACCAAGCCGTGGGTCGTCCGCCGCCTCTACAAGAAGGTCAACGGCGACGTCTACGACTACGCCTGCTCGGAGAACAACCGGGCCAAGGTCGACGCGGAGGGCACCACCCACCTGCTGAAGACCGACGGCCAGATCCTTAAGTAAGGGGAACAGAACAATGCGAAAGAAAATCCTGCCCCTCGCCCTGGCCGCCGCTCTGCTCAGCGCCGCTCCCGCGGCCCTCGCCGCCGACTGGAAAGACCTGCCCGACTGGTCCGGCCTGTGGACCCTCGTGCCCGGCAAGGCCGATCCGCCCGTGGTCTACAAGGCCGGCGTCAAGCCGGCGCCCAGGGCCGACGACCCGCTCAAGACCTGCGGTCTGCACGCCGGCATGCCGCGCCAGTTCGCCGAGCCCGGCGCGCACGAGTTCATCCTGCGGCCCGACAGCGTCCGTCTGACCACCGAAACCCGAGACTCCGTGGCTCGGGTGAAGACCGACGGCCGCGGCCACGCCCAGGGCGATGACCTGTTCGACACCTATACCGGCGACAGCATCGGCCACTGGGAAGGCGAAGGCGCCGGCAAGACCCTGGTGATCGACACCGTCGGCCTGCGCGACGACACCTGGCTGGACGGCCGCGGCTCGATCCACAGCAACAAGGCCCATGTGATCACCCGCATCCGCATGGTCGGCAAGCAGCTCGTCGCCAACATCACCGTCGACGACGCGGACGTCCTGGCCAAGCCGTGGTCGGTAACCCGCACCTACGCCCGCATGCCGGCCGGCAGCATCGCCCACGACTGGGCCTGCCGTCTGGTCAAGAAGACCTCGGACACCAACTAAGACGGATTGCTGTTTCACCGGATGGACCATCGCGGCCCGTCCGGTGGGGCGGCGGCCTACTGCGACGCGACCTGCGCCGCCGCCGGTTCGGCGAAGTAGCCTTCGATGGCGTCGCCGACCGCGCCCATCATCTTCTCGCGGCGATCGGGATCGGTCAGGGCTGCCTCGTCGTCGGGGCTGGTGATGAAGCCCATTTCCAGCAGCACGGCCGGCACGTCCGGCGCCAGCAGCACCATGTACCCGGCGTCGCGATGGCTGCGACGCAGCAAGGACGTCTCGGTCGAGATGTGCTCCAGCAGCGTCTCGGCGAAGGCGCCCGAGCGGTTGCGCGTGGTGCGTTGGGTCAGGTCCAGCAGGATCTGCTTCACCGACAAATCCTTGCCGGGCAGCTGCACATTGATGAAGCCGCCGTTGAACACGCTCTTGGCCGTGCGGTCCACGCCGTGGTCCGACAGGGTGTAGACCGTCGCGCCCTTGACCTTGGGATCGCCGCCGCTGTCGGCGTGCAGCGAGATGAACAGGTCGGCATTGGCCCCGCGGGCGATCTTCACCCGGCTTTCCAGCGGGATGTAGACGTCGCTGTCGCGGGTCAGCACCACGCGGAACCGCCCCGTGCGCTCCAGTCGTTCCTTCAGCGCCTTGGCCGCGGCCAGGGTCACGCTCTTTTCCTGCGAACGCCCGCCCAGGGCGCCCGGATCGTGCCCGCCATGGCCGGCGTCGATCACGATCACCTTGCGCGCGGACGAGGTCGATACAGCGCGGACGACGGGCTTGGCCACGGCCTTGCGAGCGGCCAGGTTCAGCCCCTGCGCCGTGGACGGCGCCGCTTCGGTCAACGAGATTTTCTGCAGGCTGGTCTTCAGGTCCGCCGGCTGCGCCTCGGGATCGTTGAAGATCATCGGCCCGTTCGGCAGCACGTTCGACGGCGCGGTGGAGGCTCGCAACAGCCTAGTGTTGGCCGGCGCCAGTTGCGGCGGTGCGGCGGTCCCGCTTTCGGCTTCGATATCCATCACATAGCGGTAGACCGTGACCCCGTCGCTCGGCGGCAGCAGGAAGCGGCGCTTGATCCGGCCCCGGCGCTGCAGGTCGAAGCTGAGCTTCACCTTGCCCAGGCCCTTTTCCATGCTCCACGCCTTGACGATGCCCTTGCCCTGCCCGTCCAGGTCGTCGCCGACCTTCAACTGGCTGAAGGTCAGAACCACATGGCCGTCGGCGGCCCCGTCGGAAATCAGATCGGCCTTGGCCGCCTGGTTCAGTTCGAGCACGACACGGGTCGAGGACTGATCGCCGCCGAACCTCAGCTTCAGCGGCGCGGCGCTCTCGGCGCCATGCGATGCGGCCACGCCGGCCAGGCTCAGCACGGCCGCGCAGGCGACCACCCGCCCCCGCCACGAGCCCAAAAAGCCAGCCAACCGCATGCGCATTCTTCGCAAGCCGCCCTTAATGATTACCGATCCAAGCGGGGCTCTTAACCCTGAGGCCGTAGACAAATCGTTAAGGACGAGTCGATTTTTGGTTTTTATTCGTTGGATTCGTTGGGATTTAGACCGCGCGGCGGCCGCCAATCCCGAGGCCTCAGCCGCCCGTGGCGTCAACGACGATGGTAACCGTCTTGCCCCTGGACAGCGGCTCCCATCCGGCCACGATCGCGGACGCGATGGCTTTGGCCACCAGCTGCGGTTGGATGTGCGACGGCTGTAGTTGCGCCGCGCCGTACCGGGACTGCTGACCCGGCGGGAACTCCAGCACGGCTTCGCGCTGTCCCTCCTTGTGCCGCACGGCCAGCGCCATGCCGCGCCAATCGGCGGTGTCGCTGGACCACTGCGGCTGGCGCTGAAGGCGCCAGACGTAAGGCTGGCCACCGACCGTTATATCGAACTCGGGGATCTGCTTGTTTCGCGCCATGGGCAGCAGTTAGCCCTTCGAGCCCGCCCAAGCCACCCCGCGCATCCCGGATCAGGTTGGGAATAATCAATCTTGCGGACATCGAGCCCGCGCGCCGGGGCTGTTACTGTTAGCCGCAATCGGGCCAGAACCGACGTTGCTCGGTGATCGCGCTCGGCATAAGAGGGCGCCATGCAGGCCAGGCATATCCCGACTATCAACGCCCGTTACTGGGCCGCCATCGCCCTGGCCAGCGTCTTCGGCACCAACCTCGGCGACCTGTACGCGCACGACAGCGGGCTCGGCCTGATCGGCGGGGTGCCGATCCTCGTCGCCCTGTTCTTGCTGGTCTATGTGGCCGAGCGGTTCGATCGGCTGGGGCACGAGGCCTACTATTGGCTGTGCATCATCATCATGCGCACCGGCGCCACCAACATCGCCGACTTCATGGCCGGGCGGCGCGGATGGGCCATCGACCGCTGGCTGCTGAGCGTGGTGCTCGGCCTGGCCATGGCCGGCCTTGCTGTCTGGGCCGCCCGGGACGATCATCGCATCAAAGGCCCCAATGCGGCCAAGACGGTGCCGGACACCGATCCCCGCTACTGGGTCACCATGCTCCTCGCCGGCGTGTTCGGGACGGTGCTCGGCGACGCCCTGCAGCACCTGTTCGGCCAGGGCCAGGCCGCGGCCGGTCTGGCTGTCGTCCTGGCGCTGGCCCTGGTGGCCTATGGCAGTGGCGTGTTGACCTCGGTTCTCGGCTACTGGCTGGTGGTCGCCGTCGCGCGCACGGCGGGCACCGCCATCGGCGACTGGGGCGCGGAATCCGACATCCTCAAGCTTGGTCTGCCGCTATGCACCCTCTTGACCGGCATCGCCTTCGCTGCGGTCCTGCTCCTGTGGCGCAGCCGCAGAACCACCGTCCAGCTCTAGTGCTGGGGGAAGCGGAGAACAGGACGTGATTGCCGCTCTCGGCGTCGGATCGAAGGCCAGGCTGACCGTGCTCGCGGCGGCGCTCGCCGCCCTAGGCGCCTGCGTCCACTACGAACCCCAGCCGTTGCAGCCAGACCGGCTGGTCGCCGCCCACGATGCCCAGACCTTGCCCGGCCCGCCCCAGGGCCGCTGGACCGACGCCGACCTGCTGGCCGCCGCCATCCAGCGTTCGGCCGCCGTGCGCCAGGCCGAGGCCAACTACCGCGCCGCCCGCGCCGCCGCCCAAGCCTCGCGTACGCCCCCGCCCCTGTCCCTGACGCTGGTGGCCGAATATTCCCGTGACGCCGGCGGGACGACGCCATGGCTGTACAGCGGCCTGCTCGGCATCCCCCTGGACTTCGGCTCCAAGCGCGAGGCCCGGCTCGGAATCGCCGATCTCGGCGCCGTGCAGGCTCTCTACGATTACGCCGAGGCCCTGTGGACCGTGCGCAGCGTGGTGGTCCACGCCCACATCGAGCGGCTCGCCGCCGAGCGCGAGGCCGTGCTGGCGCAGCAGGCGGTGCAACTGCGCGCCGACCGCGCCGCCAAGCTAGAGAACCGCATTCGCTCGGGCGAGGACGCGCGACCCGCAGGGGTGACCGCCGCCACCGAACTGGCCGCCGCCCAGCGCCGGGTGCAGGACCTGATCAACCGCCGCTCCGTGGCCGACGCGACCCTGGCCGGTGCGCTCGGTGTCCCGGTCGGTCTGGTGCAGACGATTAGCCTCGACGCCCTGCCCAATGTCATCGACCTGCCGCCCACCGCCAACCTCGTGATCTGGCGCCAGGAGGCGGCGCTGCGCCGGCGCGACGTGCTGCGCACGGTGGCCGACTACGCCGTGGCCGAGCAGACCCTGCGCCTGGAAGTGGCCAAACAGTACCCGGACGTGCAGTTGGGGCCCGGCTACACCTTCGAGCGCGGCCAGCACAAAATCCCCTTCGACCTTACTCTGACGCTACCGCCGCGCGATCTGAACCGCGCCAACATCCGCTCGGCGGAGGCCAAGCGCGCCCAGGCCGCGGCCAAGCTCGACGCCGTGCAGACCGCGGTCCTGGCCGGGGTCGATCAGAGCACCATCGCCCTGATCGGCGCCAAGGCCGGGCTCGATCGCGCGATCAATCAGGACATCCCTCTCGCTCAACGCGCGGACGAGGCGGCCCGCCGGGCGCTGGGGGCGGGCGAACTGGACCGACTGGATAAGCAGGCGGCGCAGGCCGCCGCCATCGACGCCGAGATCACCGCCCTGGAGGGCTGGCGGACGGTGTGGCTCGCCGTGGCCGACCTCGAAGACGCCCTGAGACGCCCCAGCCCCGCCGAAAGCGCCATTCTCGAAGCCGCGGTCGCCCGCGCCGGAGACAGCCGATGAAAGCCTTCGCCCTGACCGGGGTCGCCCTCGCCATCCTCCTGGCCGCGCCCGCGGTCGGCAGGGCCGACGACACCATGACCGTGACACTGCCGCTGGCGACCCAGCAAAAGCTCGGCCTGGCCGTGCGCACCCTGACCGCGGCCACCCGTGCGCCGGCCCTGCCCGGCTACGTCCGCGTGATGGACATCGGCCCGCTGGCCCAGTTGGACGCCGACATCCAGGCCGCCGAGGCCGCCGCCGCCGCCTCCACCGCCGAGGCCGCCCGCGCCAAGGCTCTCAACGGCGCCGATCAGGCCGTATCGACCAAGGTGCTGGAAGCCGCCCAGGCCCAGGCCCGGACCGATGCCTCTAAGCTGACCCTGCTGCGCCGCCGGGTCGGGCTGGAATGGGGCGCGGGCATCGCCCGCCTGTCGGCAGGCCAGCGCGGGGCCCTGATCGCCGACGTCGCCGCCGGCCGCGCCGCCGTGGTGCGCATCGACACCGCCTCGGGCAAGGGCCTCGCCGCCCTGCGCACCCTGACCCTGGACCTCGGCGAACTCGGCACGGTCCGCGCCACCGTCCTCGGCCGCGCCCGAGCCGCCGATCCCAGACTGTTATCCCCCGGGGTGATCGCCAGGGTCACCGGCGCCAATGTCGGGGCGCTCGGCGCCGGTCTGACCCTGCCGGTCACGCTGACGGCCTCGGGTCCGGTCCAGGGCGTGATCGCCCCGCGCGCCGCCCTGTTGCGCAGCGGCGGCAAGACCTGGGTCTATGTCCGCACCGCCGGCGAGCAGTTTCAGCGCAAGGTCGTCGAGGGCGGCCGGGTCGAACCCGACGGCCTGTTCGTGTCGGTTGGGTTCAAGCCCGGCGAGCAGGTGGTGACCACGGGCGCGGCGGCCCTGTTCGCGGCGCAGACCAACATCTCCGAAGACGGCGGCGACTAACGCCATGCTGAGCCACATCGTCCGCTGGTCGCTGCGCCGCCCACGGCTGGTGGCGGCCCTCGCCCTGGTTCTGCTGGTCTACGGCTGCGTGGTCCTGCGTCAGGCCAAGTTCGATGTGTTCCCCGATTTCGTGCCGGCCCAGGCCGAGATTCAGACCGAGGCGCCGGGCCTGGCCGCCGAACAGGTGGAGCAACTGGTCACCAGCGTCGTCGAACAGGCGGTCAATGGCGCGGCGGGCGTCACCGCGGTGCGATCCGAATCCATTCCCGGACTGTCCATCGTCCAGGTGGTGTTCGCCGAAGGCTCCGACCCCTACCGCGCCCGCCAGGTCGTCGCCGAAGCGGTGGCCGAGACCATCGCCGATCTGCCGCAGACCGTGAAGGCGCCCAAGGTCGCCCCCCTCACCTCCTCGACCATGGACCTGCTCAAGGTCGGCTTCACCAGCGACCGCATGAGCCCGACTGACCTGCGCGCCCTGGTCGACACCGTGATCCGCCCGCGCCTGCTGTCGACCCCCGGCGTTGCCCGCGCCACCGTCTACGGCGGCCAACTGCGCCGGCTCGAGGTGCGGGTCCGGCCCGACGATCTGGCCGCGCGCGGCCTGGCCTTCACGGATCTGGTCAATGCCGTCAAAGCCTCGACCGGCATAGCCGGTGGCGGCTTCATCGACACCGAGCAGCAGCGCATCCTGGTCACTCCCACCGGCCAGCCACGCACCGCCGCCGACGTGGCCGGCGCCCCGATCGCCACCACCGACGGCTCGATCCTGCATATCGGCGACGTCGCCCAGGTGCTCGAAGCCACCGCCCCGCTCAACGGCGACGCCCTGATCATGGGCAAGCCCGGGGTGCTGATCTCCACCTCCAGCCAGTACGGCGCCAACACCCTCCAGGCCACGCATGCGGTAGAGGCCGCCCTGGCCGACCTGAAGCCCTCGCTCGACGCCCAGGGCGTGGTCATGAACGCCGGCCTGCACCGGCCCGCCAACTTCATCACCAGCGCGCTCGGCGGCATCGCCGAGGACCTGCTGATCGGCGCTGTGCTGATCGGCATCGTCCTGTTCCTGTTCATGCGCGACCTGCGCACCGTGCTGGTGTCCTTCGTCAGCATTCCCCTGTCGCTGCTGACCGCGATCGTCGTCATGAACGGGCTCGGCTGGACCATCAACACCATGACCCTCGGCGGCCTCGCCGTGGCGCTCGGAGTGGTGGTCGACGACGCGGTGATCGACGTGGAGAACATCGTCCGCCGCCTGCGCGCGGCCAAGCCCGGCGAAGCCCCCGAGGCGGTGATCCTGGGCGCCTCGCTGGAGGTCCGCGCGCCGGTGATCTACGCCACCCTGGTGGTCGCCTTCGTGCTGCTGCCGGTGCTGCTGCTGCACGGCTTGCAGGGGGCGTTCTTCTCGCCCCTCGCCGCCGCCTTCATCATCGCCACCATCGCCTCCCTGGCCGTGGCTCTGGTCGTCACTCCGCCGCTGACCTTGCTGCTGCTGCGCAACGCCCGCCTGCACGACGAGGCCGGGCCGCTGGTGCGGGCCAAGGACTGGCACGACCGGGTGCTGGAGCGCATCTGCGGCGCCCCCAACCTAGCGGTGATCGCGGCGGTTGCCGCCACCGTCATCGCCGGCGCCGGACTGATGCTGTTCAAGTCCGAGCTTCTGCCCGCCTTCAAGGAGAGCCACTTCGTGCTCGGCGTGTCCGGTCCGCCCGGGGCGTCGATGACGACCATGCGCAGCTATGGCGAGGCGATCACCAAGGACCTGCTGGCCATTCCCGGGGTGCAGACCGCCGAGCAGCAGATCGGCCGCGCCGAGGGCGGCGAGGACACCTGGGGGACCAATAAGAGCGAGTTCCATGTCGAGCTGAAGCCCAAGCTTCGCGCCGCCCAGCAGGACCGCATCGAAAAGGGGATCCATCAGGTCCTGGCCGGCTATCCCGGCCTGAACACCGAGGTGCTGACCTTCCTTGGCGACCGCATCGGCGAGAGTCTGACCGGCGAGACAGCCGCCCTGACGGTCAATGTCTACGGCCAGGACCTGGATCAGATCGACGAGTCGGCCGCGCGGATCGCCCCCGTGCTCAAGACCGTGCCCGGGGCCGTAGACGTGCAGGTGCAGACCCCGCCGGTCACGCCTTCGGTGCGCATCGATCTGCAATTCCCCAAGCTGGCGCAGTACGGCCTATCGGCGTCCGAGGTGCTCGACACGGTGCAGACCGCCTATGAGGGCGCCGCGGCCGCCCAGATTTACGAGAATGCCCGCGTGGTGGCGATCGCCGTCACCACCCCGCCAAACCTGCGCCAGGATCCCGAGGCGGTCGGCGACCTGCTGCTGCGCGGGGCCGGCGGCGCCATCGTGCCGTTGAGCCGCGTCGCCAAGGTCTATCTGGCGGACGGGCGCACCAGCATCAGTCACGAGGGCGGCCTGCGCCGTCAGGTGGTCACCGCCAACCCCGCGCCCCAGGACGTGCAGGCTGTGACCAAGGCCGCATCCCAGGCCATCGCCGCCAGGGTCAAGCTGCCGGCGGGAATCTACATTGCCTATTCCGGCACGGCCCAGGCGGCCGCGGGCGCCCGGACCGAGCTGCTGTTCAACATCGCCCTGGCGGCCGGCGGCGTGGTCGCCCTGCTGCTGCTGGCCTTCGGCAGCGGCCGATCGGTCGGGCTGATCCTCGGCTCCGCGCCCTTCGCCCTGGTCGGCGGGGTCGTCGCCGTGGCCCTCACCGGCGCCAGCCTGTCGCTGGGCTCCCTGGTCGGCTTCGTCACCCTGTTCGGCATCGCCGCGCGCAACGCCATCCTGCTGGTGTCCCACGCCGAGCACCTGGTCGAGGTCGAAGGCCAGGCCTGGTCCCTGGCGACGGTTATCCAGGCCACCCGCGAGCGTGTCACCCCGATCCTGATGACCGCCCTCGTCACCGCCTTGGGCCTGCTGCCCCTGGCGATCCAGACCGGCCAGGCCGGGCGCGAAATCCAGGGGCCGATGGCCATCGTCATTCTCGGCGGCCTGGTCACCTCGACCGCCATGAGCCTGTTCCTGCTGCCGTCCCTGGTGTGGCGGTTCGGACGCCGGGCCGCGCCATGAAGCTGCTGCTGGTCGAGGACGACGCCGAGGCGGCGGACTATCTGAAGCGGGCCCTGATTGAAGCCGGCCACGCCGTCGACCATGCCATGGCCGGCCGCGACGGCCTGCTGCTGGCGGCGGGCGAAACCTACGACGTGATCATCATGGACCGCATGCTGCCTCAAGTGGACGGCCTGGCGATCGTGCGCACCATCCGCGCGGCCAAGGTGCGCACCCCGGTGCTGCTGCTGACCGCCGTGGACGGCATCGACGACCGGGTCGAGGGCCTCGACGCCGGCGCCGACGACTATCTGGTCAAGCCCTTCGCCTTCGTCGAACTGCTCGCCCGCCTCAACGCCCTCGCCCGCCGCCCGCCGCCGCAGGACGTGGCCACCGCCCTCGACGTCGGCGATCTGCGCATGGATCTGCTCAAGCGCACGGTCACCCGGGCCAGCGTCCGCATCGAGCTGCAGCCGCGCGAGTTCCAACTGCTCGAATATCTGATGCGCCATGCCGGGCGGGTGGTGACGCGGACCATGCTGTTGGAGAACATCTGGAACTTCAATTTCGAGCCGCAGACCAACATCGTCGAGACCCACATGAGCCGCCTGCGCTCCAAGGTCGATCGCGGCTATCCGCGCGAACTGATCCATACGGTGCGCGGATCCGGCTACATCATGCACGAGCTCCCGTGATGTTTGGATCCACAAGCTTGCGTCTAGCGGCCATCTACACAGCCGGCTTCGCCGTCGCGGTCGCCCTGCTAGGCGCGGTCACGGTGCTGACCACCCGCAGCGCCCTGGCCGATCAGTTCGACAACCGCATGCTCACCGAGATGAACGCGATCCGGGCCGACTACATCGAGGGCGGCTACAAGGGCCTGATCCTCGAGATCGGCGAGCGCAAGGGCCACCCCGGCGAACTCAGCTTCGGCGTGCAGAGCGCCGACGGCAAGCCGCTGGAAGGCACGCTCAGCGCCATTCGCGCGCCGACCGGCTGGTCGACGATGCGGCAATTGGTCGATGGCGAGATGCACACCCTGCGCATCCTCACCGAGGACCTGCACGGGGGCTACCGCCTGATCCTCGGCGACGACGAAGCGCGCATGCGCATCCTGGAGCAGAGCGTGCAGCGGGCGTTCGGCCTGGCCCTGGCCGGGGTGATCCTGATCGGCGCCATAGGCGGCTTCGCCCTCAGCCGGGCGATGCAGCAGCGGATGCAGGCTATCTCGGGCACCGCGGAGGCGATCATCGACGGCGACCTGGCCCGCCGCGTCCCGGTCAGCGGCGGCGACGACGACCTGGCCCGCCTGGCCCAGACCATCAACCGCATGCTCGACCGGATCGGCGGCCTGATGGACAGCCTGCGCCAGGTGTCGAGCGATATCGCCCATGACCTGCGCACGCCCCTCACCCGTCTGCGTCAACGGCTCGAACTGAACCTGCGCCAGGCCGACGACCCCGACCGCAAATCCGAGATCGAGGGCGCCCTGCGCGATGTGGACGCCATCCTCGCCACCTTCTCGGCCCTGCTGCGGATCGCCGAGGTCGAAGCCGGCGCCCGGCGCGCGGCTTTCCGCGAGGTGGACCTGACCGACCTCGTCCGCACCGTCGTGGCCGATTTCGCCCCCGCCGCCGAGGATGCGGGCCAAAGCCTCGGCATGTCCAAGACCCCGCCGACCTGGATCCAAGGCGACCCGCACCTGGTCACCCAGATGGTCGTCAATTTGGTGGAAAACGCCCTGCGCCATTCCCCGCCCGGGGCTTGGGTCCAGGTCGGTATCGAGCGGGGCGGCGGCTTGGTGACCCTGACTGTGCGCGACAACGGCCCCGGCATCCCCCTCGCCGAGCGCGACAAGGTGTTCGACCGCTTCTATCGCCTGGAACAGAGCCGCTCGTCCCCCGGCAGCGGCCTGGGTCTGGCCCTGGTCGCCGCCGTGGCCCGGCTGCACCGCGCCGAAGTTCATCTGGTCGACGCCAGGCCAGGCCTCGAAGTCAGGGCCGCCTTCCCCGCCGCCTAGAGGCCGACGGCCTTCAGCTCGGTTCGCGCCAGCGCCAGATCGTGCTCCATTTTCGGGCTGTGCAGCAGTTGCACCGCGATGGCTGTGCCCAGGCTACGCCGGAAAATCCGACAGTCTCAATATCCAATCTCACTATACGGGATTTTATATCTCTAGGCTGTTGCAATATCGCCATCGACCTCGCATTGCCGAAGCTATTTTCGGCTCATTGGGCGACTGTTTTTCTTTATATCATTTTGATTTTTCTCATCAATATTCTCCAGAACCGCTCCCATTCTCCCTTATCCAACGATTTTCTCCATTCGGGATTCATGCCGGCAATGCAAAGCTTGGCTTTCCCGGGCCCGGTACCGCCGGCGCCGGCCTTCCCGCTCAAGACAGAAGGCTAACCACAAGCGGCGCTTTCCTTTTCCGGCGGCATGCTGCACATTCCCCAGGCGTATTGGACGACCCGTGTATCGGGGGTCCGGTGACGCAACTTGGACGGCAAGCTTGGCTTCCGCCCATGGACCCCGACGCCGCCCCATGGCGCGTCTGACAACTTTAAACCCCAGCCGTTCCACAAACGGATCCGGCTGGAATTCAACCGATCGCGACCGTTGTGGGCGCGAAGGATCATCGATGGGCAGCCTCGCACCGACCACCAACGGGTCAGTTACCGCCTGCGCCGCGACTTTCGCGGCCGCAGCGGGTGCGCGCGCGCCCTTTCAACAGCGGCCCCCGATGCAGAGCGCCCAGGCCTCATACGCCATGTCGCCCGACGTCCGCGAAGGCCGCGGAGAAATACCCCATGACCAAAAGAATGTTGATCGACGCCGCTCACGCCGAAGAGACGCGTGTGGTGGTCGTCGACGGGACCCGCGTCGAAGAGTTTGATTTCGAGAGCCGATCCAAGAAGCAGCTACGCGGCAATATCTATCTGGCCAAGGTGACCCGGGTCGAACCCAGCCTCCAGGCTGCGTTCGTCGAATACGGCGGCAACCGCCACGGCTTCCTGGCCTTCAACGAAATCCACCCCGACTACTACCAGATTCCCCTGGCCGACCGCGAAGCGCTGATGCGCGACGACGGCGACGACGAGGACGATCATCACCGCGCCCATCACGACTCCGAGGACGGGGACGAGGTCTCCCACACCGGCGGCGACGATGAAGACGACGTCATGGAAGAAGAGCTGGCGCGCCGCCGCCGCCGGCTGATGCGCCGCTACAAGATCCAGGAAGTGATCAAGCGCCGCCAGATCATGCTGATCCAGGTGGTCAAGGAAGAGCGCGGCAACAAGGGCGCGGCCCTCACCACCTACCTGTCTCTGGCCGGCCGCTATTGCGTCCTGATGCCCAACACCGCCCGCGGCGGGGGCGTCAGCCGCAAGATCACCTCGGCTACCGACCGCAAGCGTCTGAAAGGCATCACCCAGGCCCTGGAAACGCCGGAAGGAATGGGCCTGATCGTGCGCACCGCCGGGGCCAAGCGCACCAAGGCCGAGATCGGCCGCGACTACGAATACCTGATGCGCCTGTGGGAGAATATCCGCGACGTCACCCTGCATTCGGTGGCCCCGGCGCTGATCTACGAGGAGGAAGACCTCGTCAAACGCGCCATCCGCGACATGTATGACAAGGACCTCGACGGCATCGTCGTCGAAGGCGAGGCCGGCTACCGCGAAGCCAAGGACTTCATGCGGATGCTGATGCCTTCGCAGGCCAAGAAGATCACCGCCTATCGCGAACCGACCCCCCTGTTCATCCAGGCCAAGGTCGAGGATCACCTGGCCCAGATCTACACCCCCACGGTGCCGCTGAAGTCCGGCGGCTATCTGGTGATCAACCAGACCGAAGCCCTGGTGGCGGTCGACGTCAACTCCGGCAAGGCGACGCGCGAGCGCAACGTCGAGGCCACCGCGCTCAAGACCAACATGGAAGCGGCCGAGGAAGCCGCCCGCCAGCTGCGCCTGCGCGACCTGGCCGGCCTGATCGTCATCGACTTCATCGACATGGAAGAGGCTAAGAACAACCGGGCCGTCGAGAAGAAGCTGAAGGACTGCCTCAAGGACGACCGCGCCCGCATCCAGATGGGCAAGATCTCCCAATTCGGCCTGATGGAAATCAGCCGCCAGCGCCGCCGCTCGGGCGTACTGGAAGGCACCACCCACGTCTGCCCGCACTGCCAGGGCGTCGGCCGGGTGCGCTCGGTGGAATCCAGCGCGCTCAGCATGCTGCGTGCGGTCGAGCTGGAATCGGCCAAGAGCGGCCCCGGCGTGGTCGCCCTTCGCGTCCCGCGCGAGGTCGGCCTCTACATCCTCAACGAAAAGCGCGCCTACCTCGTGCGCCTGCAGGAGATGCAGGGCCTGCAGGTCAATGTCGTCGTGGTCGACGCCATGATGGAGGGCGATCACGAGATCGAACGCATCTCCACCCTGGATCCCGATGAAGCCAAGGTCTTCCTCAAGGCCGCGCCCCAGGTGCGGCCCGAGCCCGAGGACGACGATCTCGACCTGATCGACGAGGACGAGGAAGACGACGAAGAGGTCATCCTCGACGACGAGGACGAAGACTCCGAGGACCGTCCGCAATCGCGCGAACCGCGCGAAGCGCGCGGCGAGCCGCGCGAAGGCCGTGACGGCGCCCGCGAGGGTGGCCGTGGCCGCCGCCGCCGCCGAGGCGGTCGCCGTGACGAGGAAGGCGCCGAACCGCGTCCCGCCATCGCCGCCGGCGAAGCCGATGACGACGCCGACCGCGACGGTCCCGAAGGCGATATCGACGACGACAGCGAAGAGGGCCGCGCCCGCCGCCGTCGCCGCCGTGGCCGCCGTGGCGGTCGCCGGGCCCGCGAGGACGTGCGCGTCGCCGATCCCTACAGCTGGACCCGCGTCCGCGTGCCCCACGTCGATGGCGTCTACAGCTGGTACGACCCGGCCCTGGCCATCGCCCAGCCGCGTCCGCCCGAAGGCCGCCCCGAGCGGTCCGAGCGTCCTGAACGGTCCGAAGCCTCCGCCGCGCCCGCCCGGGCCCCGGCGGCCGAAGGCGGCGACTACATGTGGGTCGAACTGCCCACCGCCGAAGAGACCGCGCCCCGCGCCTCGCGTTCGCGCCGTGGACGCGGCCGAGGCCGTGGCCGCGACGGCGAGCGTCAGATGACCGAGGAAACCGCGGTGATCGAGCTCGGCCAGCCGGAAGCTATCCTCGAGGTCGAAGCCCCCGTGGCCGAAGCCTTCGTCGAACCGGCGCCGGTGGAGGCCGAAGCCGCGCCGGTCAAGAAGGCTCGCCCCTCGCGCGCCAAGGCCAAGCCGGCCGCCGTCGAAACGCCCGTTGAAGCGATCGCGGAAGCAGTGATCGAAGCCCCTGCTCCCGCCCCGGCGCTCGTCGCCGTAGCGCCGCCTGAGCCCGTGGTTCCCGCCGCGCCCGATCCGGCCGAAATCTCGACCCCGCCAGAAGCGCCCAAACGCGGCTGGTGGCGTCGATGACGGGGACGCGTTAAGGTCACCGGGTCGATGATCTGCCGGGGGGCGGTCGGCGCCGTGCGCGCCGCATCAGGAGTGTTTGCATGAACGCCCTCTCGGCGGCCCCCAAGGCGATCACAAAGCGACGCCGCAAGCCTGTCTGGCTTGCGGCGGTCGCCTTCATCGCCCTGTTTCCGACCCTAGTCCCGGCGACCGCCAGCGCCCAGATGGGCGGCATCCCGATCGTCCGCGACACCGAGATCGAGGCCATCCTGCACAAGGACGGTGAGCCCGTGTGGCGGGCCGCCGGGCTCAACCCGGACGCCATGCGCGTGATCCTGGTCGGCGACAAGGAACTGAACGCCTTCACGGCGGGCGGATTGGCCATCTACGTCAACACCGGCTTGATCCAGCAGACCCAGAACCCGAACCAGCTGATCGGCGTCCTGGCCCACGAAACCGGCCACATCACCGGCGCCCACATCGCCCGCGACACCGGCGGCCGCCCGGCCCTGGCCACCTATCTGCTGACGATGGGTCTGGGCATCCTCGCCGCCGCTGCTGGCGCGCCCGACGCCGCCGCCGGCCTGCTCTACTCGTCCGACTACTTCGCCACCCTCACCTATCTCGGCTACTCCCGCGTGCAGGAAGCCTCGGCCGACCAGGCCGCCGCCACCTCGCTGGAAAAGGCCGGTCTGTCGGGCAAGGGCCTGGTCGAGTTCTTCGACAACTTCCGCTACCAGGAGGTGTTCGACGACGCCCGCAAGTATCGCTTCTTCCAGAGCCATCCGATCAGCTCGGACCGTATCGACTCCCTGCGCAACCGCGTCGAGAAGTCCAAGTATTACAACGACGTGGACTCCCCCGAGGCCCTGGCCCAGCACGCCATCATGGTCGCCAAGCTGAAGGCGTTCATGAACGCGCCGCAGACCACCTTCATCGAGTTCAAAGAAAGCGACACCAGCTTCCCGGCCCGCTACGCCCGCGCCATCGCCTACTACCGCGCGCTTGAGACCGATCACGCCCTCAAGGCCGAAGACGCCCTGATCGCCGACTATCCGGACAACCCCTACCTGTGGGAGCTCAAGGGCCAGACCCTATTCGAGTCCGCCCGGGTCAAGGAGGCCGAGGCCGCCCACCGCCGCGCGGTCGAGCTGAAGCCCGACGCGCCCCTGTTGCAGATCCTGCTCGGCCAGGCGATCCTCGCCTCGGAAGACAAGACCCGCGTCGACGACGCCATCGGCCACCTGCGCAAGGCGATGCTGATCGAAAACGACAACGCCATGGGCTGGCGCCTGCTGGCCGAGGCCTACGACATGAAGGGCGACGCCGGTCAGGCCCGCCTCGCCATCGCCGAACAGGATTTCAACCTCGGCCAGATGAAAGACGCGCGCACCTTCGCCATGCGCGCCCGCGACCTTCTGCCCAAGAATTCCGCCGAATGGCGCCGCGCCACCGACATCGTCCTGGCCTCGGCCCCCTCGGAAAAGGAAATCCAGGAAATGGCGAGGAAGTAGGCTTGATCCGACGCCTCTTCATCCTGGCCGCCGCCCTGACGGTCGGCCTCGCCGCCTGCTCAAAACCCGGCCCCACCGCGTCGGACGCCGCCTTCGGCAAGCAGGTCCGCGCCTATCTGCTCGAACACCCCGAGGTGCTCGAGGAAGCCTCAGCCAAGCTCAACGAGCAGCGCCGCAAGCAGGCCCTGGCCCAATCCGCCACAGCCATCCTCGCCCAGAAGGCGTCGCTGGAGGCTGATCCCCACGACTTCGTCGCCAATCCGGCCGGTAAGGTCACGGTGGTCGAGTTCTTCGATTACCGCTGCCCCTACTGCAAGGCGTCACTGCCCCAGGTCGAAGCCCTGATCCAGAACAACAAGGACGTGCGCTTCGTGTTCAAGGAGTTCCCGATCCTGCCCGATTCAGACGGCCGCATCGGCGTCTCCCTGCGCGCCGCCCGCGCCGCCATGGCCGCCGTCCAGGCCGGCAAATATCCGCAGGTCCACCACGACCTGATGGAGCGCAAGCCGCTCGACGACGCCGCCATCGCTCAGGTGCTGATGAACAACGGCATCGATCCGATGAAAGCCATCGCGACGACCGACTACGACAAGCACCTCAAAGAGGTCCACGACCTCGCCCTGGCCATCAGCGCCAACGGCACGCCCGCCTTCGTCGTCAATGGAACCCTGATCGAGGGCGCCCGCATGGATGAACTCGCCGCCGCCATCGCCGCGGCCCGCAAGTCGGCTAAAAGCTAGGCGCCCAAAAGCTCCCAATAGCTAGCGTATCGGCAGGTGATACATAAATTCATCACCTTCTCGCCCTATGCTGACGCTTGTCAGGTCTTGCGCTATAAAGACCGGGGAAAAGACGGGGCTTCGAATGTCATATCTAGGTTTGCCAGCTTCCTGAACGGTCTGGGCGGATCGCCCGCCAGACCTGCCGACACCAGCCGGTCCTCGCGCGACGAACAGCGCCGCCAACGCATGGCCGACGCTGCGGTCAGCCTCGACGACCTGCGCGCCATCGCCGCCGAACACGACGGCGAACCCGAACCGGCCCGTCCGATCCATCCCGGCGAGATCCTCTGGGAAGATTTCATGAAGCCGCTCGGCCTCAAGGCGCCCGCCAAGGCCATGGGCGTGCCGCGCACCCGCATCGAGCGCCTCGTGGCGGGTCAGACCGCCCTCAGCCCCGACACCGCCCTGCGCCTCTCCCGCGCCTTCGGCAAGCCGCCGATGTTCTGGATTAACCTGCAGGCCGCCTACGACGTCGAGGTGGTCGAACAGGAGATGGGCAAGACGCTGGCCGGCATCCGGCCTCTCAGAGCCCGCATGGCTTGAAATCATCGTAGGCACCAGCGATGCGCCTAGCGAATGTCTTTGCTGCTCTGATGGCCCTAGTTTGGGCATATTTGCTTTACGCTGGCGTTGACGGAGTGCGGGGAATAGCGGCTCAACACGTCACCGGGTATCCAAACGAAAGCCAAATCCTGTTTTACATTGCCGCCCCCGCGGCAGCGGTTATCTGCCTGTTGGCGTTGGTAGGATTTTTCAATTTCAAAAAACGGTCCGCGTCGACGCTGGGATTGGCCGGTGTTGTCGCCCTAATCCTCCTGCTCCCGTTCTTGTTTTTGTATGGCGGTGGCGTTTGACCCACCAACGAAAAAGGCGCGGCCCTCGCGGACCGCGCCCTTCCCTACGCAACGCTACTGGTACGCTTACTGGTACTGAACCCTAGAAGCGGCGGACGTAGCTGACCGACCAGGTGTCGGAATCGGTGACGCCGTTCTTCTGGAAGTCGTAGCGGGTGTAGTCGACCCGCACGCCGTTCTTGCCGTCGAAGAAATACTTGCCGCCGACGCCGTAGTTGACGCTGTCGTAGCCGGCCGAGGCCGAGGCGCTGACGCCCTTGAGGCTGGCGGTGGCCTTGATGTCGCTGTGGCCGTAGCCGACGCGGGCGAACAGTTCGGCGTTCGGGGCGACCGGCAGTCGAGCGACGCCGTAGGCGGCGTATTCGCTGTTCAGGTGCAGCTTGGTCGAGACCGAGCCGACGTTGCCGTTCTGGTCATTGACGCCAAAGGCGCCTTCGCCTTCGATGGCCGCGAACTTGCCGAAGTTGGCGGCGGCGCGGATGTCGATGGCGCCGAGGTCGGCCCCGTTCAGGTGGATGCCCGTGTAGCCGACCGTGCCCTCGTAGCTGACGGGGGAGAAGGTGGAGGCGGTTTGGGCGAAAGCAGGCGCCGCGAGGGCGCTGACGGCCGCGATGGCGGCCACGGCGATGAGAGTTTTCACTTTATTTATTCCTTACAAACGTCCCGCTTACTGGCGGGGGACGCTTACCTAATTGGCGACTCGGTTGGGCGAAAGGGGCCCGGCGCCGGTTATGCCGCAGTGCGGTATTTGCGTTACAGCTACGCTTTTGGCCCTTGATTTCGCTGGCCAATCACCTACAGGCGCGAAAATCTGACGCAGGCCTGTATGCGATTTTGCGTTACAGGCACGCGCCGCCGTCGCAAGGTGTCGCCAACGAATAACAAGGGTGAGGAAATGACCAGCGACACAATGACCGGCTTTGGCGGCGTCAGCCGCGCCGAAACCATCAAGATCGGCGCCCTCGCCGGCCTGATCGGCGGCGTCAGTATCTGGATCTACGAGATCGTCGTCTGGGTGAACATCCAGCACATCATGGCCCTGTCCGGCCTGGCCCAGAACGCGGTCGGCCTGGTGTTCGGCAACCCGATGAAGGTCCAACTCGGCTTCCCGGTCGCCTCGGCCCTGGGCGCCGCCATCCACTTCGGCTTCTCCGCGGCCTGGGGCGCGCTGTTCGCCTTCATCTGGCCGTTCTTCCGCAAGCGCGGCTTTGAGGCGACCCTGGTCGCCCTGTTCTACGCCGTGTTCGCCTGGATCGTGATGCACCTCGCCATCATGGTCGCCGGCCCCGACCACCCCAACTACGGCGATCAGCTGGTGATCCTCAACGGCTTCATGTCCCACTTCTTCTTCACCGTGCCCATGGCGTTGATCGTGAAGAAGCGTCTGGGCGGGGCTTAGTCCCGGTACTCGAACTCCACCAGGTACACCCGCTCGCCCGGCCCATGCTTGGCGATCTTCAACAGGTCGACCACGCCCTCGAAGCCTGACTCCCGCGCCAGTTCCGGCGTCACCCCGCCAAGGCCGATCTCGCGGATGCCGGTCACATGCACGGCGCCGGGCCCCAGCGGGTAGCGCCCGCCGACCTTGACCCGCGGGCTTTGCCAGATGCGTACGCTGCAGGTGATCTCGCCGCGCATGATCGGTTCGCGCAGGCGCTTGCTGAACACCATCGCGCGCCGCCGCCGCTAGATCAGCCCGGCCAGGGGCGAGGACGGATCGGCGTACATCCGCTTGGGCATGCGCCCGGCCAGATAGCCTTCGCGCCCGGCGATCACCGCGTGCTTCATCGCATTGGCCATGCGGATCGGATCCTGCGCCTGGGCGATGGCCGTGTTCATCAGCACCGCGTCGCAGCCCAGCTCCATCGCCAACACCGCGTCCGACGGCGTGCCGACGCCGGCGTCCACCAGCACCGGCACCTTCGCCTGCTCGACGATCAGCCGCACATTGACCCGGTTCTGGATGCCCAGGCCCGAGCCGATCGGCGCGGCGGCGGGCATGATGGCGGCGGCCCCCGCCTCCTCCAGCTTCTTGGCGTAGACCACGTCGTCGGTGCAGTAGACCATCACCTGGAAGCCTTCGCTGACCAGCAGCTTCAGCGCCCGCAGCGTCTCTTCCATGTCGGGATACAGGTGCGCGGTGTTGGACAGCACCTCCAGCTTGACCAGGTCCCAGCCGCCGGCCTCGCGCGCCAGCCGCAACGTGCGCACCGCTTCCTCGCCGGTGAAACAGCCCGCCGTATTGGGCAGGTAGGTGAATCGCTTGGGGCTGAGGAAGTCCACCAGCATCGGCTGGCTCGGGTCCGACAGGTTCACCCGCCGCACCGCCACGGTCACGATTTCGGCGCCGGATGCCTCGGCCGCCGCCGCGTTCAGGGCGTAGTCCTTGTACTTGCCGGTGCCGATGATCAGGCGCGACGAGAACATGCGCCCCGCGACGGTCCAGCTGTCGTCAGAGGTTTCCACAGTAGGCTTAGCCGGAGCGTTCATCTAACCGCCTCCAATAAAATGCACGATTTCAATACGATCGCCCTCGGCCACCGGCGTCCGGCCATAGGTCGAGCGCGGCACGATCTCGAAGTTGCGCTCCACCGCCACCTTGCGGCTGTCGAGCCCCAGCGCGGCCACCAGCCCAGCCACGTCACTGACCGCCTGCACCGCCCGTTCCTCGCCGTTGACCCACAGCTTCATCGCCGCTCCAGACGCCAAATACCCTTGAGCTTGTGACCCCACCCCGCCGAAGATACAAGACGGACCAATTGCCGGCCCAGATTCTCGGCCCTAACGGACGCACATGCCTAAACCGATCTACGTCCTCAACGGCCCCAACCTCAACCTGCTTGGGGTCCGCGAGCCGCACATCTACGGCAAGACCACCCTGGACGACGTGCGCGGCCTTTGCGAGGTGCGCGCCGCCGCGCTCGGCCACGCCATCGATTTCCGCCAGACTAATTCCGAGGGGACCCTGGTCGACTGGATTCAGCAGGCCCGCACCGACGCGGCCGCCGTGGTCATCAATCCCGCCGGCTACGGCCACACCTCCGTGGCGGTGCTGGACGCCCTCAAGGCCCTCACCATCCCAATCGTCGAGTGCCACCTGTCGCACCTGGCCACTCGCGAAGACTTCCGCCGCAAGACCTACGTTTCGTTGGCCGCCACCGGCCTCGTCTCGGGTTTCGGCGCCAAGAGCTATGAACTCGCCATCGAAGCGGCGGCTGATCTGATCAGCCGCGCCGCGTCGTAAAAGCAGCAACTAAGGGACTCCCCCGTATGTCTGACGGTCCTTCCGAAGCCATCGATACCAAGCTCGTGCGCAAGCTGGCCGCGATCCTCAAGGACACCGGCCTGTCCGAGATCGAGGTCGAGCACGAGGGCCTCAAGATCCGCGTGAAGCGCGAAATCAGCGCCGCGCCGCAGGCCGTGCATTACGCGCCCGCCCCGGCAACTGCCGCTCCCGCTGCCGCACCTGCCGCCGAAGCCGCGGCCCCCGCCGCCGCCGCCCTGCCCGCCGGCGAACAGGTCAAGTCGCCGATGGTCGGCACCGTCTACCTATCGCCCCAGCCGGGCGCCGCCGCCTTCGTCAAGGTTGGCGACAGCGTCTCCGCCGGCCAGACCCTGATGATCATCGAGGCGATGAAGACCATGAACCCGATCCCCGCCCCCAAGGCGGGCGTGGTCCGCGCCCTGCTGGTCACCGACGCCGACCCCGTCGAATTCGGCGAGCCCCTCGCGATCATCGAATAGTCATCCCAATGTTCGACAAGATCCTGATCGCCAATCGCGGCGAGATCGCCCTGCGGGTCCACCGGGCCTGCAAGGAGATGGGCATATCGACCGTCGCCGTGCACTCCGAGGCCGACGCCTCCGCCATGCACGTTCGTCTTGCGGATGAGAGCGTCTGCATCGGCCCGGCCAGCGCCGCCAAGTCCTACCTCAACATCCCGTCGATCATCGCCGCGGCCGAGATCACCGGCGCCCAGGCCATCCACCCCGGCTACGGCTTCCTGTCGGAAAACGCCCGCTTCGCCGACATCGTCGAAGCCCACGGCATGACCTTCATCGGCCCCAAGGCCGAGCATATCCGCGTCATGGGCGACAAGATCAGCGCCAAACAGACCGTCAAGGACGCCGGCATCCCCGTCGTGCCCGGCTCGGACGGCGCCGTGGTCACCGAGGAAGAAGCCATGGCCGCCGCGGCCGAAATCGGCTTCCCCGTCCTGATCAAGGCCGCCGCCGGCGGCGGCGGGCGCGGCATGAAGGTCGCGCTCGACCAGGCCGGTCTCTACGAAGCCGTCTCCACCGCCCGCAGCGAGGCCAAGGCCGCCTTCGGCGACGACGCGGTCTACATGGAGCGCTACCTCCAGAAGCCCCGCCACATCGAAATCCAGGTCATCGCCGACAGCTACGGCAACGTCTGCCACCTGGGCGAGCGCGACTGCTCCCTGCAGCGCCGCCACCAGAAGGTGCTCGAGGAATCCCCGTCTCCGGTGATCGACGCCGCCGCCCGCGCCAAGATCGGCAAGGTCTGCGTCGACGCCATCAAGGCCATCGGCTACCTCGGCGTCGGCACCATCGAGTTCCTGTACGAGGACGGCGAGTTCTTCTTCATCGAGATGAACACCCGACTTCAGGTCGAGCACCCGGTCACCGAGGCGGTCACCGACATCGACCTAGTGCGCGAACAGATCCGCATCGCCGCCGGCCTGCCGCTCTCCTTCACCCAGGACGAGATAATCTTCGAAGGCCACGCCATCGAGTGCCGGATCAACGCCGAGAACCCGAGGACCTTCACCCCCTCGCCCGGTCTGATCACCGACTTCCACGCCCCCGGCGGCCTGGGCGTGCGCCTCGATAGCGCGATCTACACCGGCTATACGATCCCCCCCTACTACGACAGCCTGGCCGGCAAGCTGATCGTCCACGGCCGCGACCGCACCGAATGCATCGCCCGCCTGCGCCGCTGCCTCGGCGAGATGGTCGTCGGCGGCATCGAGACCACCATCCCCTTGTTCCAGGACCTGCTCAACGAGCCCGACATCCTGGCCGGCGACTACAACATCCACTGGCTGGAAAAGTGGATCGCCGCCGAGCACGCCAAGGGCGCGCAATAGCTCACCCGATGACCGACTTTCCCGACGACATCTTCACCGAGCCGGAAGACGTCGATCCCGACACCCTGGCCAACCCCGGCCCTCTGACCCCGCTCGCCGGCGTCTGGGAAGGCCGCAAGGGTGTCGATCTCAATCCCAAGGCCGAAGGGCCCGAACGGCGCGACTTCCTCGAACGCATCGAGATCCAGCCGATCGACCCCCAGGCCAACGGCCCGCAACTGCTGTACGGCCTGCGCTACCACATCCACATCCTGGCTTCTGACGAGGACGCCACCTTCCACGATCAGATCGGCTACTGGCTCTACGAGCCCGCCACCGGCCTGGTCATGCAGACCCTCGCCCTGCCCCGCGGCCAGACCGCCCTGGCCAGCGGCCGCGCCGCGCCCGACGGCTCCAGCCTCACCATCCGCGCCGAACGCGGCGGCCCCGGCTACGGCATCTGCTCCACCGACTTCCTGGACTGGGCCTTCCGTACAGACTCCTATGAGCTGGCCGTAACCTTCCATGACGACGGCGGCTGGAGCTACGTCTCCACCACCATGCTCCAGGTCCGCGGCCGCACCGAACCCTTCCGCCACCTGGACCGCAACACCCTGACCAAGGTCGCCGAGCCGACTCCCAACCCCCTCGCCCGCATCCGCGCGGGCCAAGCGAGCAAGCTCGAAGCGCACGGGTTCTGAGGCGCCTGGCGGTCGCTAAGCGTCCGCTAACCGCGCCGTTTTCGCACCTGGCGAGGCGGGCTCTTCCGCTTGGCGGTCACTGCCCTCTTCGACGTGACGCATGGCGCGGACTGCGCGCTGGCGTCGGCCTGGCAATTGGCGACAGCGGTCGATCGCTGCCCGGCGGACGACCCGTCCGACGCGGTCAAGCCGCCCGGACTAGGCGCCACGCAGGCCTGCAGACCTCTCATCCGTCGGTTCATGTCGGCCTGGGCGCTGCTGGGACATGGCAGCGCCGCCGCGGCGGACCCGGCCGCCCCAAGGACGAGGATTGCAAAACCGACGCGGATCAATGGGTTGCGCCTAACTGAGCAAGCGCGAACCCGTTCCGACAATTCGGACCAATGCCGGGCGCTGCGCGTGGAGGCCGATAGCGTCGGCCAGCAGCTTTGCAGTAACCCCACACGGCTCAGTTAGTTGCGGTCCGACGGCATGACGCCTCCACAACCTTTCAGCTTGCGCGCAACACACCCCGGCCCAACACTCCGCCCCAAGCGCAGCCTCGAATGCTGCCGATCAAGGGTAGGAAAACCGCCATGAAGACCGCCTGGGCCATCACCGCCGTCTCCCTCAGCCTGACCGCCACAGCCGCCCACGCGGCCGCTGATCCGCAAACCGGCCATTGGGTGCTCGACCTCAAGCGGTCGAAGTACGTCACCGCCACCCTGCCCAAGATGTCCGAAGCGACCCTGGTCCCGGCCGGCGCCGACGGCGTGTCCCTCAAGGTCAACATGATCACCGCCAAGGGCGAGGAAGCCCACATCATGTACAGCGGCCAGTACGACGGAAAACCCAACCCCCGCACCGAAACCGGCGCCGGCGCCATCACCGGCCAGACCGTCACCCTCAAGCGCGTGGGCCCCCGCGCCGTCGAGCGCGTCGTCTACCTGAACGGCAAGAATGTCGGCGCCGAAGTCTGGGAAATCTCCGCCGACGGCAAGACGCGCACGGTCCACCAGTCGGGCACGGACTCCAAGGGCAAGCCGATCAACAACCTGCAGATCTATATCAAGCAGTGAGGTTGACGGCTGGCGGGCAAGCTCGGCTTAGTCCACCATCCCCCCAACAGGCTACCCGGCGCAGACCGGCCACGCCCCACCACGGAGGGAACCACCTATGCGCCACATCACCCGCGCCGTCGCCACCACCGCCCTGCTCGCCACCCTCGCCTGCGCCGGCGGCGTCCTGGCCCAAGACACCTTCAAGCCTGATCCCAAGACCAGCTTCTTCGTCACCAGCGCCGGCCTCGGCAAGGGCGGCGATCTCGGCGGCCTCGCCGGCGCCGACGCCCACTGCACCGCCCTGGCCAAGGCGGCCGGGCTGCCGGCTCACACCTGGAAGGCTTACCTCTCCACCACCACCGGCGTGAACGCCAAGGATCGCATCGGCAAGGGCCCCTGGTACAACGTCAAGGGCGTGATGGTGGCGTCCAGCGTCGACGACCTGCACAGCCCCAACAACAAGCTCAACAAGGACAACTCGCTCACCGAGAAGGGCGACGTGGTCAACGGCGTCGGCGACACCCCCAACACCCACGACATGCTGACCGGCACCAACGACCAGGGCACGCTGCAGACCCCGATGCCCGTGCCCCCGCCCCCGGGCTCGCCGCCCGGCACGGCCAACCTGCCGGCCCCCGAGAACATGACCTGCAACAACTGGACGAGCTCGGGCCCCAACCGCGCCATGCTCGGCCACCTCGACCGCAAGGGCGCCGGCCCGGCCGGCCCGTCCTGGGTCGCCGCCCACCCCTCGCGCGGTTGTAGCGGCCCCGACCTCGTCCTCTCGGGCGGCGCCGGCATGTACTACTGCTTCGCGTCTAACTAAGCGGCAGGGCGGGGAGCGATCCCCGCCCTCCATTCTAACAAGCTTGGCCCTGCGGCCGGGCGCTGCATTGCAACACGCCTGATAGGCGAGTACACGGCGCGTCCCTGGCGGGTCCAGCCCGCGCCGACGCCGATGTTTGATGTCCTCGAACCGCCTCATAGGCCGCAGCCTGATGACCGCCGGCGCCATCGCCGCGCCCCTCGCCTTCATCCAGGAACTGTTCCAGCACGACAACGCGTCCCTGCCGGTCCAGCTCGGCCTCGGCCCGGCTCTGTTCGCCGTGATTGGAGGCGCCGCGGCGGTCAAGGTCGGCATGAAGATGAGCGCGGCCTAACCCGCCCCTCCCCAAGCGCAGCGACGTCCCCTACACTCCCCACGATGAAGGACACTCCCGACGCGCTCACCGTCGAAGATCTGCTCACCTGGTACGAGCAGGGCGTGTTCCCCATGGCCGACGCCCGGGAAGATGAGAACATCTACCTGATCGATCCGGAGGCGCGCGGCGTCATCCCGCTGGGCGGCTTCCACGTCCCCAAGCGCCTGGCCCGCACCGTGCGCCACGACCCCTATCAGGTGCGCATCGACACCGCCTTCGAGGCCGTGGTCGCCCAGTGCGCCGCCCCGCGCCCCGACCGCCCCGACACCTGGATCAACCGCCCGATCCAGCGCCTCTACCGCGAGCTGTTCGCCCGCGGCTTCGCCCACAGCGTCGAGTGCTGGCTGGACGGCGAGCTGGTCGGCGGCCTCTACGGCGTGTCCCTCGGCGCGGCCTTCTTCGGCGAGAGCATGTTCTCCACCGAACGCGACGCCTCGAAGATCGCCCTGGTCCACCTGATCGCCCGGCTCAAGGTCGGCCGCTACCACCTGCTGGACACCCAGTTCCTCACCGATCACCTGCAGCAGTTCGGCGCCGTCGACATCGCCCGCGTCGACTACCGCCGCCGCCTGGCCACGGCCATGGAGCGCACAGCCGACTTCTACCTGTTCCCCGCCTACGCCGACGGCGAAGCGGCGCTGCAGGCCCTGGGGCTGCAGGACTAGCCTCTCCCTCCGCGGCCGGCTTGACTTTCAACCTGCGCGAGAATCTTCTGCGGCCACGCTAGTTCATAGAGGCGGCCCGTCGCCGCCCTGTTTTGCTCAACGCACTGCAGGAGTGAACCATCATGAAGCCGATCCCCCTCATCGCCCTGACCGCCCTCGCCGTGCTCGCCGGCGCCCAGTCCCCCGCCGCCCAGGACCGCTCCGCCCTCAAGGTCCCGGACGGCCTCTCCGTCGCAGAGTTCAAGGGCTACGACGCCTGGCAACCGGTCGCCGTCAGCCAGACCGAGGGCAGCCTCAAGGTGATCTCGGCCAACCCCGCCATGATCGCCGCCTACCGCCAGGGCCTGCCCGCCGCCGGCAAGACCTTCCCCGAGGGCTCGCGCGTGGTGAAGATGGAATGGAGCCAGAAGAAGGACGCCGCCTCGCCCTACTTCGCCATGGTCCCGGACAAGCTCAAATCCCTGGCCTTCATCGTCAAGGACAGCAAGCGCTTCCCCAAGACCCACGGCTGGGCCTACGCCATCTTCAAGGCCGATCCGGTCACCGGCGAGCTCAAGCCCGACGGCAAGGGGGCCGAGTGCGGCTACGCCTGCCACACCCGGGTGGCGGCGCGGGACTACATCTTCACGGCCTATCCGCCGCGCTAGCCGCGATCATTCGATCAGAGCTGTAACCCGAGCGAAGCTGGCGCAGACCGCGCTGGCCCGCACATAGCGGTCGTGCAGCGCGCACAGCCCGTCGTCGGCCCGGTTGGCCCCATGCGCCGAGCTCAGCGACGCCAGCGCCGGCATGGCCCGCTCCAACGCCGCCGCCTCGCCTTCGAAGTGGCGGCAATCGCGGCAGGCTGCGTCCCGTTCCCCGCTCATTGTCCCAACGTCGCCCAGTAACCGCCGAACACATAGACCGACAGCACCAGCCCCAGGATCACATTCACCAGCACCCCGACGCTGAACGCCGCCAGCGGCCGCCCGCCGATCCCCGACAGGTCGCGCAGCCGCGTAGTCAGACCGATCGAGAGGAAGCCGAAGGTGAACGCCCACACCCGCAGGCTCTTGATCGGCGTCACCAGCCCCGGATCGGCCAGCTTGGTATAGGCCGCGTGGCCCACGCTCTGCGCCACCAGGGTGATGATCAGCGACGCCACCAGGAACCCGATCACGAACTTGGGGAACCGGCGCCAGATTTCTCCGGCGCTCGGCTTGTTGTCGATGCCGGTCGAGTCCCACCGCGTGGTCGCCACGATCGACAGCACGATCGCCCAGATGCCGATCCACATGTCGCGCCCGATCACCTTCATCAGGGTGAAGGCCGCCACCGCCTGATCCGCCGCGCCCGGCAGAGCGCCCGGGAACTTGGCCGCCATCCCGCCGTAGGCCTGCGCCGCCGCGATCCCCGCCGCGTCGGCGAATTCCGAGGTCCCGATCCAGGCTCCGCCGACCCCCGCCGGCAGATGCAGGGCCGCCGCCGCGAACGGCAGGGCGAACACCATCACGATCGCCCACAGGATGACGATGGAGATCACCGAGGCCGCGTCCTGCTTCTTACCGCCCACGGCGGCCGAGATGGCGATGGCCGCCGACACCCCGCACACCGCGCCGCCCACGCCGAGCGTCGCGGCGAACCGCGGATCGATCTTCAGCGCCCGCGCCACCCAGAAGATCACGCCGAAGGTCACCACCGAGACGATGGTCGCCTGCAGCAGCGCCACCGGCCCGGCCCACACGATCAAGGTGAAGGGCAAGGTCGCGCCCAGCAGCACCACCCCCAGCTTGATGTAGAACTCCACCCGAAACCCGGCGTCGAACGCCCGGGGCAGCACATTCAGGTTGGCCAGGAGCAGGCCCACGATCAGCGCCACCAGCGGCGGCTCCAGATTCAGCGGCACCGCCTGCGCCCACTGCCCCAGGGTGTAGATCAGCACCGAGGTGACATAGAGGAACAGGAACGCCGGCACGGTGTCGCGCAACCTGTGCCCCAGGGTCAGCAGCACCCCGGGGATCAGCGCCAGCCACAACACCAGCTGCGCCAGATAGCGCGGCCACTTAGCGGCGAAATCAGCGCCAAGCTGACCCAGGTCCGCCCACTTGGCCGGGGTCACCGCGATCCAGGCCAAGCTCGATCCGCCGAGGAACAGGCCGCAGCCGACGATCACCAGGCAGAGGCCCAGCACCACCGCCCACCAGTCCTCCTTGGTCCACCACGGCGCCCGGCCGCCGGAAGACGAGGCGGTCGGCGCCCCTGTGATCGCCTGCTCAGTCATGGTGTCCCCCCGGCTTC
>CANJMO010000025.1 GCA_947475845.1 Caulobacteraceae bacterium
GACCCGCCGGCGACCGCGCTGCGCAGCCTGGGGGCTCCGCGCGGACGCCTCTTGCCACCCACCTAAACCCAGGCTCAGATCAACCCAGGACTCTCGTTATGACTGGATGATAAATTGGGGGTCACGTCACCGGCGACTACCCAACTGTGATGAAAACGGCAGAGCCGTCAGCCGCAAAGTGGATGACAACGTAGAAGCCATCGCGCGGTGTGAGCGACATGCTCCCGGCATAGATCCGGACCCACGGGGCTTCTGTTTTGCGGCCGATTCCATCTGAAGCCCCCACATCAAAGGTCTCGCCAAAAGCGCCTAACGCCTTGCAAAGAGCAGGCTCAATCGACCTGATAGCGTCGGGAATGGCGTGACGGATGAGGTGCCCACGCTTCTGCATGCCGGGCGTGTTTCTCGGATCGTATTGCGGCTGAAGAGCGCAAATCTCTTTCATATCATCGATCATCCCAACGCGCCTTGTTAAGCTATCGCCTACCGGCAATCCGTTTATTTATTGTCTTAGGCTAATTATTAGAACTTCAGCCAAAACCTACTTATTTTGTTATATTAATTTTTTTATATCCTGATCCAGATTTTTCAGGATTTTCTAGATCCAAGGCTCTTGGTTCAAGGTCAGATATTGGTTTTTATACTGCACTTCCGCTCTGAGCCTTCCAAAGCGCGTCCTTAAGTACGAAATCCTAGTCTTGGACACATCGCCATCATGCTGGACCAAAAGGCGCGTCCATAGGCCGTGATGGATTACCTTGTCTGGCACCCTACGCCCGCTGCTGTTTATAGGCAGCGTAGGCGTTGTTGATCTCCCGCGATTTCCGTTCAGCGATCTGCTGAAACTCGTCCCCGAGCCCGGAAACCTTGTCGGGGTGGTACTTGCTGATGAGTGCTCTGTAGGCGCTAGTTACATCCTTATCTGAAGCATTCTGATCCACGCCCAGAACCTCGTACCAAGAACGGCTTTTCGTATTGCGCGCTTTGGCCTGCGCATTTTCAGACTGCGCTTTGTCCGCACGCTCCTTTTCCGCCTGTTCCCGGCTGGCTTTCTCCGCTTCGGCGCGCGCTCGGTCTGGCTGCTGCTGACCCACGGTGTCGGCGCCATGCGCAAATACTCGATCGGCGCGGTGCTGCTGGACAAGGACAACCCGCGCAAGGTGTTGGGCCGGACCACCCAGCCGATCGTGTCTCCGTCCGACGAAGACCGCGAGGGCTATGTCCCCAATGTGGTCTACACCTGCGGGGCCCTGGCCCACGGCCGCCGCCTGTTCATGCCTTACGGCGTGGCCGACAGCTCGGTCGCCTTCGCCTTCATCGAACTGGACGAGCTGCTGTCGATGATGGACTTCAGAATTTAGGCGGACGCCGGAATTTAAGAGACTCGGGCGGCCGCCCTGCTATTAAGTTCCGATAACCGAGGCTTACGCGTCTAAGCATCCGCTTAGTTGACGGCGGTCCGTTACGCGCGGGGAGAAGACGAATGAAGGATTCCAGGAAGCTGGGACGGTTGATGCTCGGCGGCGGGCTGGGCGCCATCGCCCTGGCTATGGCCACCGGCACCATGGCCCAGTTGTTGGTGGAAACCGGCTCCCAGGCGGGACGCGGCCGCAAGGTCAATCTGTACAACGGTCCGGACGCGACGCTGCAGGTCAACACCTCGGACGGCAACTCGGGCGCCGCCCCTCCCGGCTCGGCCGCTCCGAACAAGGATCCGAAGGACTTGTCGGGCCACTGGCTGAACTACGGCCACCGCACCCTGTTCGGGCCCATGGCCGGCCTGCCGCCGCCGCTGCGCCCCAAATATATGGCGATGCTGGAAAAGCGCATCCGCAACAAGAACAGCGGCATCCCCGAGGGCGACGCCTCGACCCAGTGCTTCCCGCACGGCACCCCCCGTGCGTTCGACTCGCCCTACCCCGTCGAGATCATCCAGACCCCGGCCGCCCATGGCCAGCCGGCGCAGATCACCATCCTGATGGAGACCCTGCACAACATCCGCAGGCTCTATCTGACCGATAAGCACACCGCGGCCCTGGGCGAGAGCTTCATGGGCGAGTCCATCGCCCACTGGGAAGGCGACGACCTGGTGGTCCACACCACCAAGCTGAACGCCCGCACCTTCATCGACGACGAGGGCTCGACCCACTCCGACAAGGAAGAGGTCATCGAGCACATCCACAAGAGCGGCGACGGCAAGACGCTGGAAGTGCTGTCCACCGTGATCGATCCGGTGACGCTCTATCACCCCTACACCTTCCGCGTGGCCCTGCACTGGCGTCCGGACATCCGCACCCAGGAGTACGTCTGCGAAGAGAACAACCGTAACAAGGTCGACGAAAACGGCATCACCAGCGCCAAGTAGTCGAGACCAAGCCTGACGCGCCCGGTTGGACACACCATGTCCGGCCGGGCGTTTCTGTTTTTCGCGCTACCGCTTCGCTGCTTGAGCGCATTCTCTTTGCGCTACCGCTTCGTGCTTGAGCGCGTGCTAGGCCCTGCGCGCCGTCGTGATCTTGACCGGGGTCTTGAGCATCTCGCCGCGCATGGCCCCGACGCCGGCGGTCGGCGAAAGCGGGGCGGCGAAGATCGCGCGCACCACATCCATGCCCTCGATCACCTGACCGAAGGCGGCGAAGCCGTTCTTGTCGCCCTCCGCCGCGGGATCGGCGTCGAAGCCCGGTTGCTCGCCGATCACCACGAAGAAATCGCAGGTGGCGGAGCCGGGCGCGCGGCGGGCCATGGAGAGGGTCCCGTCCTTGTGCGTCAGGCCGGTCTTCAGCGTGCTTTCATGGGCGATCGGTTTGAGCACCTTGCGCGGGTTGCCGCGCAGACCGCCCTCGACCAGCCCGTGATCGGGCGCGTTGGGCACGCGCGAGACCCGATAGAAGTCCGAGCCGTCGAGCAGTTTCATGTCCACGTAGCGCAGGAAGTTGTGTACTGTGATCGGGGCTTTGGCCTGTTCCAACTGCAAGGTGATCGCGCCCTTGGGCGTCTTCAGCACCACCTTGACCTGTTCGGCCTGGGCCGACGCCTTGCCGGCCACGACGGCCATCGCCAGGCCGCCGGCCAGGGTCGCGCGTCGTGAGAGCCGATGTGCCATGGGCGCAAGCTTAGCACCGGCCCCGGCGCCCGCAAATGGGGCCCCGGCGGGGGTCATGGTGACACCTCAACGCCGTTCCGGTTTGATTTTCCGGCCCCTCGCCCGCATTGTCGGGTGCCGTGAGCATATCCAGTCCCTTCATCAAGCGCCCCGTGGCGACCTCGCTGATCGCGGCAGCGTTCCTGGTGGTGGGCATCATCTGCTTCTTCCAGTTGCCGGTGTCTGCCCTGCCGCAGGTCGATTTCCCGACCATCCAGGTCAGCGCGAATCTGCCCGGCGCCAGCCCCGAGACCATGGCTTCCAACGTGGCCACGCCGCTGGAGCGGCAGCTGTCGCTGATCCCCGGCGTGACCCAGTTGAGCTCGACTTCGTCGCTCGGGTCGAGCCAGGTGATCCTGCAGTTCGAGCTCAGCCGCAACATCGACGCCGCCGCCCAGGACGTGCAGGCCGCCGTCAGCGCCGCCAGCGGTCAGCTGCCGACCAACCTTCCGGCGCCGCCGAACATCCGCAAGGTCAATCCGGCCGATCAGTCGGTGTTCGTGTTCACCATGCGCTCGGACACCCTGCCCCTGCCGGTCATCAACGACTACGCCGACAACATCGTCGCCCAACGGCTGTCGCGCATCGACGGTGTGGGGCTGGTCAATATCTTCGGCTCACGTAAGCCGGCGATCCGCATCCAAATCGATCCGCGACGCGCCGCCGCGCGAGGCCTGCAGCTTGAGCAGATCCGAACGTCGATCGCCGCCAACACCGTCAACGCACCCAAGGGTCAGTTGACCGGGACCGACCGCAATCTGACCATCTACGCCAACGACCAGGTGCTGGACGTCGATACCTGGAACAACCTCATCGTCGGCTACAGCAAGGGCGCGCCGATCCGCGTGCGCGACATCGGCCAGGCGGTCGGGGACGTCGAGAACCGCGTGCAGGGCATGTGGCTGTGGGAAGGGGCGGGCAACACCGAACTGAACCTGAAGACCGGTCCGGCCGTCGTCGTGGGCGTGACCAAGGCGCCGGGCGCCAACGTGATCCGCACGGTGGAGGCGATCAAGGCTGCGATGCCGGGGATCCGCGCGAACATCCCCTCGACCATCGATCTGGAAGTCGCGGCCGACCGCACCCGGACCATCCGCGCCTCGGTCCACGACGTCGAGATTACCCTGCTGATCACCATCGCCCTGGTGGTCTCGGTGATCTTCCTGTTCCTGCGCAATGTTCGCGCGACCCTGATCCCGAGCGCGGTGATCCCGTTGAGCTTGCTGGCGACGACCGCGGTGATGCTGCCGGCGGGTTTCAGCCTGGACAACCTGTCCTTGATGGCGATGACCATCGCCGTCGGCTTCGTCGTGGACGACGCCATCGTCATGGTCGAGGCGATCTGGCGGCGGATCGAGCACGGCGAGAAGCCGTTCCAGGCGGCGCTGAACGGATCGGCGGAAATCGGCGCCACCATCCTGACCATGGGCATCGCCCTGATCGCGGTGTTCACCCCCCTGATGTTCATGGGCGGCGTGGTCGGCAAGCTGATGCGCGAGTTCGCCCTGACCCTGGCGGCCGCTGTGTTCCTGTCGGTGACCCTGTCGCTGACCTTTACCCCGATGCTGTGCGCCAAGTTCCTGAAGCCGCCCGAGCCGCCGAAGAACCCGATCATGAAGGGGCTGGAGACCGGCTTCCACGACCTCGAGAAGAGCTATGCCCGGGGGCTGGATGTTGTCATGCGGCACAAGCTGCTGACCATGGCCGTGTTCTTCGCCACCATGATCCTGTCGGTGGTGCTCTATGCCACGGCCAAGACCGGCTTCTTCCCACAGCAGGACACCGGCTACATGGGGGGCACGGTCAACACCGCCCAGAACTCCAGCTTCACGCAGCTGCGCGAGAAGGCCATGGCGGTGTCGGAGATCATGGCCAAGGACCCCGATATCGAGGAACTGCACACCACGATCAACGGCAACAACTCGGCGTCGGCCAATCTCAACTTCGGCCTGCGCACCCGCGAAGCCGGTCGCCGGTCCACGCCCGACGAGGTCATCGCCCGCCTGCGGCCCAAGGTGGCTCAGGTGGTCGGGACCCAGACCTTCATGCAGGCGGCCCAGGACATCGTCATCGGCAGAGGCGGGCGGGCGCAATATCAGTACACCCTATCGGACGCCGACCTCGACGAACTGAACGAATGGGCCCCGCGCCTGCTGGATGCGCTGCAGAAGCTGCCGCAGCTGAAGGACGTGTCCTCCGACCAGCAGTCGGGCGCCGAGTCCGCCACCCTGACCATCGACCGCGATGCGGCGGGGCGGTTCGGCCTGTCGCCCGCCGACATCGACGCGGCGATCTACAATCAGGTCGGCCAGCGCCAGGTGGCGCAGTACTTCACCCAGCTCAATTCCTACCGCGTGATCCTGGAGGGTCCGCTGGCGATGCAGGCCACCGCGGATGTGTTCGACCATATCTTCATCAATTCGCCGCGCACCGGAAAGCCGGTGCCCCTGTCTCTGCTGGTCAAGGTCGATACCTCCAAGACCCGCCAGGTGACCATCAGCCACCAGGGCCAGCTGCCGGCGGCGACCCTGTCGTTCAACCTGACCCCCGGCGTCGCGCTCGGCGACGCCACCAAGGCGATCGAACAAGCCAAGGCCGAGCTCGGCGCGCCGGAGAGCCTGGTCGGCGCTTTCCAGGGCACGGCCCAGGCGTTCCAGGAGAGCCTGTCGACCATGCCGGTGCTGATCCTGGCGGCGCTGCTGTCGGTCTACATCATCCTGGGCGTGCTCTATGAGAGCTACATCCACCCGCTGACGATCCTCTCGACCCTGCCCTCGGCCGGGGTCGGGGCTCTGCTGGCCCTGCGCCTGTCGGGCCAGGACCTGAACGTGATCGGCATCATCGCCATCATCCTGCTGATCGGCATCGTCAAGAAGAACGGGATCATGATCGTCGACGTGGCGCTCAAGCTCGAACGCGAGCAGGGGCTCAGTCCGGAAGAGGCGGTGGTGCAGGCCTCGCATCAGCGGCTTCGACCGATCCTGATGACCACCGCCTGCGCCTTCCTCGGGGGGGTGCCGATGATCCTCAGCCAGGGCACCGGCTCGGAATTCCGCCATCCGCTCGGCTGGGCCATCGTCGGCGGCCTGATCGTGTCCCAGGCCCTGACCCTGTTCTCGACACCGGTGATCTATGTCTATCTCGACCGCCTGCGCCGCCGCTTCGGCGCCGCAGGCGTGCATCCGCATCCGGCCGGCCAGCGCTCGCCAGCGCCCGCCGCTGCCAAGGAATTGACCATCGGCGACGGCTAGAGACCGGCGCTATTTGATTTTACCGCTCCCCTGCCCCATCATGGATCGGTCATCCCCGTGTAAGGCGGCTCCCCCCGAGAGGACGCCCGCGCGGATGAGGGGAAACGTCTGGCGACGTGAGCATATCCAGCCCGTTCATCAAGCGCCCCGTGGCGACCTCGCTGATCGCCGCCGCGTTCCTGGTCGTCGGCATCATCTGCTACTTCCAGCTGCCAGTGTCGGCCCTGCCGCAGGTGGACTTCCCGACCATCCAGGTCCAAGCCAACCTGCCCGGCGCCAGCCCGGAGACCATGGCCTCCAATGTGGCCACGCCGCTGGAGCGGCAGCTCTCCTTGATCCCCGGCGTGACCCAGCTGACGTCCTCGTCGTCGCTCGGTCAGACCCAGGTGGTCCTGCAGTTCGAACTCAGCCGCAATATCGACGCCGCCGCCCAGGACGCCCAGGCCGCGATCAGCGCCGCCGGCGGCCAGTTGCCGACCAACCTTCCCGCGCCGCCGAGCATCCGCAAGGTCAATCCCGCCGACGGCCAGATCATGGTGCTGACCATGCGCTCGGACTCGGCGCCGATCTCGGTGGTCAGCGACTATGCCGACAGCATCGTCGCCCCGCGCCTGTCACGCATCGACGGGGTCGGGCTGATCAATCAATTCTCACCGCGCAAACCCGCGTTCCGCATCCAGATCGACCCGCGCAAGCTGGCCTCGCTGGGGCTGCAGCTGGAGGCCGTGCGCGCGGCCATCGCCGCCAATACCGTCAATGCGCCCAAGGGCCAGTTGACCGGGACCGACCGTAACCTGACCATCTACGCCAACGATCAGGCGCTGGAGCTGGAGACCTGGAGCAACCTGATCGTCGGCTACAGGAACGGGGCGCCGATCCGGGTGAAGGACGTCGGCCGAGCGATCCAGGCGACCGAGAACCGCTTCAACAACGGCGAGAACTATCTGGGACCGGCCAACAAGAACACCGACCTGAGATCCGGCCCCGGGGTCTCGCTGGCGGTGCTCAAGCAGCCGGGCGCCAACGTCATGCGCACGGTGGAGGCGGTCAAGGCCGAGCTGCCGGGCATCCGCTCCAACATCCCGTCCAGCATCATCCTGAATGTGCTGGAGGATAAGACCCAGACCATTACCGCCTCGGTGCGCGACGTGAAGATCACCCTGCTGGTGACCATCGCCCTGGTGGTGGCGGTGATCTTCCTGTTCCTGAGAAATGTGCGGGCGACGATCATCCCCAGCGCAGTGATCCCCCTGTCCTTGCTGGCGACCACGGCGGTGATGCTGCCGGCGGGATTCAGCCTCGACAACCTGTCGTTGATGGCCCTGACCATCGCGGTGGGCTTCGTGGTCGACGACGCCATCGTCATGGTCGAGGCGATCTGGCGGCGGATCGAACACGGCGAGAAGCCGTTCCAGGCGGCGCTGAACGGGGCCGGCGAGATCGGCTTCACCATCCTGACCATGGGCATAGCCCTGATAGCGGTGTTCACGCCGTTGATGTTCATGGGCGGCGTTGTCGGGCGGCTGATGCGCGAGTTCGCCCTGACCCTGGCGGCGGCGGTGGTGCTGTCGGTGTGCCTGTCGCTGACCTTCACCCCGATGCTGTGCGCCAAGTTCCTGAAAACGCCTCAGCCGGCCAAGAACCCGATCATGAAGGGGTTGGAGACCGGCTTCCACAACCTCGAGAAGAGCTACGCGCGCGGCCTCGATGTGGTGATGCGCCACAAGCTGGCGACCATCGCGGTCTTCATCGGCACCGCCGTCCTGGCCGTCGTGCTCTACGCCACCGCCAAGACCGGCTTCTTCCCGCAGCAGGACACCGGCTTCATCCAGGTGACGATGATCACCAACCAGGACTCCGGCTACACCCGCACCGACGCCAAGGCGCGCGAGGTGGCCAAGATCATCGCCGAGGACCCCGACGTCGAGGAAGCCGGCTATGTGATCGGCGGCAACCTCAGCCAGTCCAACCTGCTCCTCACGCTGCGGCCCAAGGACGACGGGCGCAAGGCGTCGTCGGAGCAGATCATCGCCCGCCTGCGGCCCCGGGTGGCGCGGGTGATCGGCGTGCAGACGATCATGTCGTCGCAGCAGGACATCGTGATTGGGCGCGGCGGACGGGCGCAGTACCAGTATGTGCTGGCCGACGCCGACCTGGACGAGCTGAACGCCTGGGCCCCGCGCCTGCTGGCGGCGCTGGAGAAGCTGCCGCAGATCAAGGACATCAACTCGGACCAGCAGTCCAACGCCTCGTCGGCGACCCTGACCATCGACCGCGATGCGGCCGGGCGGTTCGGCATATCACCGGCAGATATCGACGCGGCGATCTACAATCAGGTCGGCCAGCGGCAGGTGGCGCAGTACTTCACCCAGCTCAACAACTACCGGGTGATCCTGGAAGGGCCGCCGGACCTGCAGGGCTCGCCGGAACTGTTCAACTCGATCTTCCTGAACTCGCCGCGCACGGGCAAACCGGTGCCGCTGTCGATGCTGATCAAGGTCGACATGTCCAAGACCCGGCAGGTTTCGATCAGCCACCAGGGCCAGCTGCCGGCCGCGACCCTGTCGTTCAACCTGTCGCCCGGGGTTTCGCTGGGCGAAGCGACGCGGGTGATCGAACAGGCCAAGCAGGATCTGGGCGCGCCGGAAAGCCTGGTGGGTTCGTTCCAGGGCACGGCGCAGGCGTTCCAGGAGAGCCTGTCGACCATGCCGGTGATGATCCTGGCGGCGGTGCTGTCGGTCTACATCATCCTGGGCGTGCTCTATGAAAGCTACATCCACCCCTTGACCATCCTGTCGACCCTACCCTCGGCCGGGGTCGGCGCCTTGTTGGCCCTGAAGCTGGGCGGCCAGGACCTCAATGTCATCGGCATCATCGCCATCATCCTGCTGATCGGGATCGTCAAGAAGAACGGGATCATGATCGTGGACGTGGCGCTCAAGCTCGAACGCGAGCAGGGGCTCAGTCCGGAGGAGGCGGTGGTGCAGGCCTGCAACCAGCGCCTGCGGCCGATCCTGATGACCACGGCCTGCGCCATGCTGGGCGGGGTGCCGATGATCCTGGGGCACGGGACCGGCTCGGAATTCCGCCAGCCGCTGGGCTGGGCCATCGTCGGCGGCCTGATCGTGTCGCAGGTGCTGACCCTGTTCTCGACCCCGGTGATCTATGTCTATCTCGACCGGCTGCGCCGCCGGTTCGGCGAGACGGAAAGTGCGCCGGCGCCCAGAGCCGGTCAGGCCACGGCGCCGGCGGCGGCAAACGAACTCACTCTCGGCGAGTAGATGCTGTGCTAGCGCGCTTCGCGCGGCTTAATGGCTGCCTTGTGCGCTAACGCGCTTCGCGCTACTTGAGCGCTACTCGGCCGCCATGTGCAGGGCGCTGGGGCTCCACAGGTGCGCGCGGTAGGCGTCGAAGCAGCGCGCGCCGCAGATAAGGCGCATCAGGGCGCCTTCGGCCAGCATCGGCGCGCGGGACGGATCCTCGGCCACCAGGGGACGCAGAACATTGGCGATCCAGTCCTCGGCATGTTTGATGTCGAGCATGGCGTGCAGCTCGAAATACTTGCGCACCACCGGCGGATAGCCGAGGCGCTTGAGGCCCTTGGCCACCTGGGCGACGCGACCGGGAGCGGTCAGCTCGACCACGCCCAGCGCCCCCACCGCGTGCCAGGCATAGCGCCGGGTGGTGGAGAAGGCGGTCAGGGTGTTGGCCAGGGCCAGGGATTCCCAGCGCGTACCGTCGATGGTCGGGGTCAGCCGCAGTTCGGCCACCGCGCGGTCGAGCATCGGGCCATGCATGCCGCCGGCGTTGCCGCGGCCCATCTCGTCCCAGTAGTTGCGGGCCAGTTCGAGCTTGGCCTCGGCGGGCAGCTTGACCTGGGCCATGGCCACCAGATCGTCGAACCCGGCCTCGCCGGCGGCTTCCTGGGTCAGGAACCAGTTCATCTCGTCGGGACCGGCGTGGCGCGCCAGCCAGGCGAACAGGGGATCGTGCTGGCCGGGGCCAGTGGCGGCCAGGGTCTCGAACCAGGCGGCGAAACCGTCGACGTCGCGCGGCGCGGCCTGGGCGCGCAGGGTCACCTCGGCGCGGAGGGTCTCGATCCAGGCGCCTTCGAGCCAGCGCATGCGGGCTTCCTCGCGCAGGTCGTCCTGCCAGCGGGCGGTGGGGGATTGGGGCTCCAGGCGCTTGTGGTTCCACTGGGCAAGCTGGCGATGCAGGCCCTCGGGATCACAAATCTCGCCTGCGGAAAACGACTGCCGAGCGGTGTTTTCGACGGGCATGAATGCGAACCTTTTCTACGACTTGGGCGCATATAACGTCGTCCAGCCGATTCAGTTCTGGCGAGTCTCCGACAGAGCGAACGGTTCTTTGCGCCCGGCGTTCAAGACCGCGAGAGGAGTCCTCATGGCCGCGCGCCTGAAGGTTTTCACCTGGTCCGACGGATTGCGCCGCTACACGGTGGCGGCCTCTTCGCGCGCCAAGGCGCTGGAGGCGTGGGGTTTTCACCGCGACCTGTTCAAGACCGGCGACGCCCAGCAGGTCGAGGGCGGCGACGACTATGACGAAGCCGTCGCCAACCCCGGCGTGTCGGTGGAGCGCGGGCTGGCAGTCGACGTCGGCAAGATCAAGCTGAAGAGGCCGGAAAAGGCGCCGCCCAAGCCGAAAGGGCCGAGCAAGGCCGACCGCGAGCGGGTGGCGCGGCTGCAGGCGGAACTGGACGACCTCGACGCCGAACAGGCCAAAGCCCAGGTCGCCTTCGACAAACGCCGCGCCGCCCGCGCCAAGCTGAACCGCTAGAGCGCCATCTTCAGGTCGGCGATCACCGTCCGGCGCGGAAACGGGTGGAAGAGGACGTAGGCGCGGTCATTCAGGTTATCGACGCCGATCCCCGCCGTCAGATGGCGATTGATCCGATAACGGACGTGGATATCGGCCACCAGATAGGCCCCGAAGCCCTGATAGGCAGCGGCGTTGTGGTCGCTGTTGTCGATGGTGGCGAAGGCGCGGTCGCTGTAGCGGGCGGCGAGGCTGACATCCAGGCGCGGGGTGGCCGCGTAGCTGAGCACCATGCCGCCGCGCAGGCGTGGCAGCTGCGGCATGGCCTTGCCGACCGCCGCCGGCACGGCCGGGTCGCGGTCGATGCGGGCGTCCAAATAGGTGACCCAGCCGGACAGCTCCAGACCACGGATCAGCAGGTCGCGGCGGTCGGCGACGAACTCGAGCCCGGTGGCGTGGGTGGCGTCGACGTTCTGCACGAAGCCGGCAGGCACGCCGCCGAGAAGCGCGGTCTGCGACAGCAGGGTGTCGGTCATCCGCTCGTCGAACAGGGACAGGCGCGCGCTGCCCGTGGGCCAGTCGCGCTGAAGCGACAGTTCGCTGGAAAGGGCCCGTTCGGGCTTCAGATTGGGGTTTGGGGTGGCCAGCAGGGTCCCGACGGTGATCGCCTGGTAGAGCTCGGTTACGGTTGGAAAGCGGTAGGCGAGGCCGGCCGAGGCCTTGACCGTCCAGCCTGTTCCGCTACCTGACCAGCCGGCAGCGGCGCGCAGGGACGGCTGGCGGACATTGAGGGCGGGGGCGGCGGAAAGGTTGAGGCCGTCATAGGCCCGCCACTGCTCCCAGCGGCCGCCAAGGGTGGCGGTCCAGCGCGGGGCCGGGGTCCAGATGTCCTGCAGCCACAGGGCCTGGGTCTGGGTTTTGCCGGCGCTGCGAGCGAGGACCGCGCCGTCGCTTCCCTGGGTCCAATCGGTCAGGGCGTAGCGGGGGTTGGACAGGGTGAAGGCGTCCTCGTGGGCGCCGAACGTGAAGGTGTGAGACGGCAGGCCACGCCAGGTCCCCTTGGAGTCCAGGGTGCGCCAGCCTGTGCCGTCGAGCCGGGTGTCGGATCCGGCGCCGGAGGTGAAGGCGGCCGGGAGGGCGGCGGAGGGCGCGCGCTGACGGCTGGTCAGGTAGCGGAACAGGCTGCCCGACAGTTCGAAGTCAAAGGCGCCGCCCGTGCGCGAGACCAGGGAAAGGCCTTGCGCCAGTTGGGTCTCGTCCAGACGGTAGACCCCGCCGGAGAAGGCGCTGGCGGCGACGGTGTAGGCCCGCCCGCCGATGTTGACGGCGCCGGAATAGGCGGGGGTTCCATCCGCCGTGCGTAGATATGTGGAGGATGTGGCCCTGTCGCTGTTGAGGAACAGGCCGAAGCTGTAGGCGGCGGTCAGGGCGGGGGTGAGGTCCCAGGTCAGGCGGCCGGAAGCGTTGTCCTGGACCTGATGCTCGATGCCGGTCGAGCCCAGGACGACGATCGGCTGGCCGGTGCGGTTGGCGTCGGCATAGGCGCCGGTGACGGGGATGCCGGACGCGCTGGACGCGGTCGGGACCAGCGCGGTGGCGTAGGCCAGGGGCTGGCCCGAGGCGTCGAGGTGGTTGTAGCTGAGCCGCGCCGCGACGGGGCCCCAACGGTCGCCGATGTTGGCGGCGAAGCGGCCGACGCCGAGCTGCTGGTCGTCGGCGTACTTGCGGAAGGGTTGGACCGCGCCCTGGACCTCGGCGCTTGCCTCAGGGCCGCGCGGCATGCGGGTGGTGAAACTGATCACGCTGCCTATGGAGTTGCCGGCGTAGGCGGCGGCGAAGGGGCCGTAGAGGACGTCGACGCGGGCGATGGCGTCGGGGGAGACCAGGCCCCACTTGGGCGAGGCGGAGGTGTTGTTGTTGCCGATCAGAGACGAGATCAGCATGCCGTCGACATAGATCAGGCTGCGGGCCGAGGCGCCGACGCCGGAGGTGCGGGTAGTCACCGGGCTCTGGGTGTCGCCGATGTGGCGCTGGCGGATCAGGACGTTGGGCAGATAGCGCAGGGCGTCTTCCGGGGTCACCAGATTGACGGTGCGGGCGATGGCGTCGGCGGTGATGCTTGCGGTCGTGGTCGGCAGGGCGGTCAGGTCGATGCCAGACGGCTGGGCGGTGACCGTGACGGACGAGAGTGGCTCGGCGGCGTGGACCGAAGAGCAGGCGAGCGCGCAGGCGCCGGCCAAGAGCACGAACTTCATGAGATTTGCGATCCGATAGCGTCAAGACAGCCCGTGCGCCAGGCGCGCGGGAGCGAGGGACGATCAGATCAGGGTTGGCGGGCCCAGGGCGTAGGGCGGCGAGGCGGCGAGGCCGCGTCCGGGCAGCTGGTCGGGCGCTGCCGCGAGCGGGGCGGATACGGGACAGGCCTCGCCCTGGATCAGGGCGACCGCGAACAGGGTCGGGGCGGGCGGCGTCAGGGTCATGGGGACGGCTCATATATCAGCGCGGCAGGACCATCTAGCCGTAGCTGAGATCGACCGTCGTGCCGTTGGCGAACTGTTTGGTCAGCTTGACCGAGACCGTGCGGCGGCCGTCGCCGGCGACGAACAGCGCGTTGCCGTTGGCGTCCTGGGCCGCGGTCCTGACCGGCAGCTTCGCCTGGGCGGCGGCCTGACGGTAGAATTCGAGCATGACGCCGACCGGCGCGGCGGCGGCGTATTCAGCCGAACCGGCGGTGGCCCGGGCGTCGTCCATGGCCGCGCTGAGCACCAGGCCATCGGGGAAGATCGGGGCATAGGCGGGCAGATTCAGCGGGGCGGCCATGCCCAGGGTGGTGGCCTTGCGGGCCGCCACCTCCCGCCAGGCGGCCTTGGCCAAGACCGCGTGATTGGCCTGCGCCTGGGCCGAGGCCTTGGACTTGCTGCCGTCGAACAGGTCGGCCCATTGGTTCTCGGCGCTGACGGCGGCCGCCACGCCGGCAGCGACAACGCCGACGGCCAGGGCCAGGGCGATGCGGGTGTGTTTCATGGTTAGTCTTTCCTCCATAGGGGTCATGGCCGCTGGAGGCGGGGGCGCACGCGCCGGGGCCCGCGACGAGGTCGGGTCCGGCGTCTGGTTGGGGCAGGAGCGTCCCGGCCGGGCGGCCTTCAGGGGACGATCAGGACGGAGCGTCGTTGGGCGGTTTCATAGCCAGAACCTTGATGGGCGCCGGGGCGCCCGAAAAGAGCGTGGGTATGAGGACATCCGCCATGGACGCCCCAGAGCGGTTGTCCGCTCATAAGAAATTTTGGCGTGGGAGATGGCGGATTCAAGGCAAAATTTACTTGAGGCATCAACTATTTTTTGAGGGCGGCCGCCGCCTTGGCCAGGGCCTCGATCGCCGCCCAGTCGCCGGCCTCTATCGCCTTGGCCGGCGCCACCCACGAGCCGCCGACGCAGAGGACATTGGGCAGAGCCAGGAAGTCGGCCGCGTTGGCGGCGTCGATGCCGCCGGTCGGGCAGAAGGCGGCGTCGGCGAAGGGACCGGCGAGAGCCTTGAGCGCGCCGACGCCGCCGGCGGGGACGGCGGGGAAGAACTTGAAGGCGCGGCCACCGGCCTCCATCGCCTTCATCACCTCCGAGGCGGTGGCGACGCCGGGCAGGATCGGGATCGGGCCTTCCTCGAGCATGAAGTCGGCCAGGCCGGGCGAGAAGGCGAAGCGGGCGCCCGCCTTGGCCGAGCGCTTGAGGTCCTTGGCGCTGACCACGGTGCCGGCGGCGACGATGGCCTCGGGGACTTCGGCGGAAATGCAGCGCATGGCCTCCAACGCCGCGGCGGTGCGCAGGGTCACCTCCAGCACCTTCAGCCCACCGGCGACCAGGGCGCGGGCCAGGGGCGCCGCGTCCTCGACCCGATGGATCGTCAGTACAGGGACGACCGGCGAAAGCGCCAGATAACTTCTCAGGTCCATGGTCTCGCTCATCGGAAGAACACCCCGGCTCCAGATTCCGCCGGACCGGCCGCGCGGCGCATGTGGGAAAACAGTTCGCGGCCGTAGCCGTGGCCGCTGGCCTTGGGATCGATGGCCGGTTGGCGTGCCGCCAGCTCGGAGGCGTCGACCTTGGCTTCGAGCACGCCGGCCTCGGCGTCGAGGCGGATGACATCGCCGGTGCGCAGTTTGGCCAACAGGCCGCCGTCGGCGGCTTCGGGGGACAGGTGGATGGCGGCGGGGGTCTTGCCCGAGGCGCCGGACATGCGGCCGTCGGTCACCAGAGCGACATGGCGGCCGCGATCCTGCAGCACGCCCAGCGCCGGGCTGAGGGAATGCAGTTCCGGCATGCCGTTGGCCTGAGGCCCCTGGAAGCGGACAACGGCGACGAAATCCCTGTCGAGCTGGCCAGCCTTGAAGGCGGCGAGGAAGTCGTCCTGGTCGTCGAACACGATGGCCGGGGCCTCGACGAGGCGGTGCTGCGGTTTGACCGCCGAGGACTTGATCATGGCCCGGCCGAGGTTGCCGGTGAGCAGGCGCAGGCCGCCCTCTTTGTCGAACGGATCGGAGACCGGACGTAGCATGTCGCGGTCGAGGCTCTCGGTGACGCCCGGCTTCCAGACCAGCTTTCCGCCGTCGAGGAAGGGCTCGTCCTGGTATCGGCGCAGGCCGGGACCGGCGACGGTGAGGACGTCCTCGTGCAGCAGGCCTGCGTCCAGCAGTTCACGTGTCAGGAAACTCAGGCCGCCCGCCGCCTGGAACTGGTTCACGTCGCCCGAGCCGTTGGGATAGACCCGCGCCAGCAGGGGCACCACGCGGGACAGGTCGTCGAAGTCTGTCCAGTCGATGCTGATCCCCGCCGCTCGCGCCATGGCGACGATGTGCAGGGTGTGGTTGGTGGAGCCACCGGTGGCCATCAGTCCGACCACGCCGTTGACGATGGCCTTCTCGTCGATCACCCGGCCCAGCGGCGCGTAGTCGTTCGAGCCGTCGCGCAGGGCGATGACGCGCTGGGCGGCGGCCTTGGTCAGGGCTTCGCGCAACGGCGTGCCCGGGTTGACGAAGGCAGCCCCAGGTAAATGCACGCCCATCAGCTCCATCAGCATCTGGTTGGAGTTGGCGGTGCCGTAGAAGGTGCAGGTGCCGGGCCCGTGGTAGGCGCCCATCTCGGCCTTGAGCAGGTCGTCGCGCGAAGCCTTGCCCTCGGCGTAGAGGCCGCGCACGCGGGCTTTATCGGCGTTGGATATGCCCGATGGCATCGGCCCGGCGGGGGCGAACACGATGGGCAGGTGGCCGAACTGCAGGGCGCCGATCATCAGTCCAGGGACGATCTTGTCGCAAACCCCCAGGCACAGGGCGCCGTCGAAGGCGTCGTGGCTGAGGGCCACCGCCGTCGCCATGGCGATCACCTCGCGGCTGAACAGAGACAGCTCCATGCCCGGGCGGCCCTGGGTGACGCCGTCGCACATGGCCGGGACCCCACCGGCGACCTGGGCTGTGGCGCCGACCGCGCGCGCCGCCTGGCGGATCAGTTCGGGATAGGTCTCCAGCGGCTGATGGGCCGAGAGCATGTCGTTGTAGGCGGTGACGACGCCGAGGTTGGGCGCCTGGGCCAGGGCGCGGCCCTTGTCCTCGGTCGGCGAGCCGGCGAAGGCGTGGGCCCAGTTGGCGCAGGAGAGCTTGCCGCGCCCCGGGCCGGAGGCGCGAGCGGCCTCTATGCGGTCCAGGTAGGCGGTCCGCTCCACCCGGCTGCGCAGGGCGATGCGGGCGGTGACGGACGCCAGGACGGGATGCAGGGGGACGGACATGACTGCGCTCCTAGGCCGTCCATAATATGCGAACGGATGGGGCCGACTGTAGGATCCCGCGCAGCGGAAGCGTCATGGGATCGCCGCCTTCTTCCGCCTGCTCAAGCACGCGCCGCTTCTTCGAGCCGGAGGCCAGAATGATCACCAGGCGGGACGAGGCCAGGCGCGGGAGGCTGAGGCTTAGGCGCGGCTGCTCGGGCGGCGCGCCCTCGCCCTGGGCGATAGCGAGGCAGGGCGGCGAGGTGCGGGCCATGCCCTTAGCCAGATCGGGGCTGCCGGGGAACAGGGAGGCGATGTGGCCGTCCTCGCCCATGCCAAGCATCACCACCTCGAACGGTCCCCAGCCGGAGAGAGCGGCGGCAGCGTCGGCGGCGGCCTGCTGCGGCGTGGCGGCGGCGCCGCGCAGGCCGGTGAAGCGGGCGCGGGCGGCCCGGCACTGCAGCAGGCGCTCGCGGACCAGGCGCTCGTTGCTATCGGGCGAATCCGTATCGACGAAGCGTTCGTCGCTGAGGGTTACGTCGATCTTGGCCCAGTCCAGCGGAGCCCCAGACAGCATGTCGTAAGCCTCGCCCGGCGAGCGGCCGCCGGTGACCACAAGAGACGCCTCGCCCTTGAGCCGCAGGCGATAGGTCAGGCGATCGTGGATCGCGCTGGCGGCGGCGGCGGCCTGGGAGCGGGCGTCGGGGAAGATCTCGATCATCGGCCGATGTTAGCACCGCCGCGAAGACATGGCGCCAGCCTTCGGGTCAAACAGGCGCGATCTAGACGACCGGCGCCGCGCCGTGCGCCTGGAACCAGTTGAGCATGTTGCTCCACGCTTCCTTGGCGTCGACGGCATTGTAGGTCGGGCGGTAGTCGGCGTTGAAGCCGTGCTGGGCGTCCGGATAGACGATGATGCGGGTCTCGCTGTCGCCCGCCGCCTTCAGGGCGTCACGCATGGCGGCGATCGCCGGTGGCAGGATGCCGGTGTCCTTGGCGGCGTAGAATCCGATCACCCGGCCCTTGACCTTATCCGCCCCGGCGATCGGCGAGTTGGGGGTGTCGAGCGGGCCGTACCAGGCTGCGGCGGCGCGCACCGCCGGATTGGCCTCGGTATAGAGCCAGGTCTGGCGTCCACCCCAGCAGAAGCCGGTCACCGACAGGCGCTTGGCGTCGGCCTTCTCGAAGGCGGCGAAGCGCACGGCGGCGTCGAGGTCGCCCTTGACCTGGGCGTCGCTGGTCTGGGTGACCATGCCCTCGGGCCCGACCAGGGTGGGAATGTCGCTGATCTTGGAGGCGTCGCCGAGGCGCGCGTAGAGGTCCGGCGCGATGGCGTAGTAGCCGGCCTTGGCCAGGCGGCGGCAGAGATCCTGGATATGTTCGTGGACGCCGAAGATCTCGTGGATCACCAGCACCACCGGCGGGCCGACGCTGATGCCCTTCCTGGCCTTGGGCCGGGCGCGATAGGCCGGCATCATGCCGTCGGGGGTGCGCACCTGGACCTCGTCGGCGTCCAGGCCTTCGGCGCTGGTGGAGATCACGGTCTGGGCAGTGACCGGCTGGGCGGCCAGGGCGAAACCGGCGCCGAGGCTGGTCATGGCGAAGCCGCGACGACTGAAGGTCGTGTTCGGGGTCAGGCTGGCGGTCTGGGAAGCGGCCAGGGCCCCCGGGGTCGCGGCGTTCGGTTGATGATCGTCCATGGCGGTCTCCCGTGACTGATACCGGGCGGACTTAGAGCATTCCCGCCCGCGATTGTCAGCCGGAGGCGTGCTGGCCAATGCCCCGGCGAACCGATAGATATGGGGCTGGGTTTTCAGTCCCGACCCAGCCTGTCGGCCACTGCGGCCACCGTCTTTTTGGAAGCGTCCATGCCCCCCGGCGCGCGATCGATTTTCCAGCGTCTTCTGGGCGCCAAGAACCCGGCGCCGGCGGCGTCCGCCCCGTCCGGCGCGACCCTGTATGTGGTCGGCGATGTGCACGGTCGCCTGGACCTGCTGCACCCCCTGCTGCGCAAGATCGCCTTCGACGCCGCCCGTTTCGAGGACGGCGGCGAGCGCGAGCTGATCTTCCTGGGCGACTACGTCGATCGCGGGCCGGACTCGCGCGGGGTGATCAACCTGATTCTGTCGACCATGGCGGAGCGGGAATTCTGGACGGTGACGCCGTTGAAGGGCAATCACGAGGCGGCGCTGCTGGGTTTCATGGACGACCCGACCTCCTGGCCCGGCTGGTCGCAGTTCGGCGCGCGCGAGACCCTGTCGTCCTATGGCGTCGATCCGCCGGACTGGGCCGCCGGCGAAGAGGATTGGACCCGCGCCAGCCGTGAGCTGAACGCCGCGGTGCCCCTCGAACACAAAAGCTTCCTGCACGGGCTGGAGCTGGCGACCGAGCGCGGCGACTATCTGTTCGCCCACGCCGGGGTGCGTCCCAACGTGCCCCTGGATATGCAGACCGAGCAGGACCTGCTGTGGATTCGCGACGATTTCCTGAGGAGCGAACGGCGGCTGGACAAGGTGATCGTGCACGGACACACCCCGGCCGAGGAAGCCTATCTGGGCGAACACCGGATCGGACTCGACACCGGGGCCTATGCCACCAACGTGCTGACCGCGGTCAAGCTGAAGGGGACGGACCGCACCCTGATTCAGGTGCGCGGACCCGAGGACGACAAGCCCTAGCTACTGCACCGTGAAGCCGATCCAGCGGCCGAGCACCACCACCGCGATCCAGAACAGCAACGACAGGGCGCCAGCGACCCGCGCCGCGACAGGCGTGATGGCGTCGTTGTCCCAGCGTTCGACGTCGCGATAGGTGAGGAAATGGAACAGCAGCATGTTGGCCCCGGCAAGCAGCAGCATCACCATCTTGGCGCAGAACTCCCAATTGGCCAGGTAATGGGTGGCGCGCGAGGTGAACAGCAGGCCGCCGGTGATCAGGGCCATGACGAAGGCGCCCCAGGTGACCGGCAGGACGTCGTTGCTGAGCCGGCTGACCGAACGGTTGCGCGAGGCGACCCCCAGCAGGCGCAGGTCGACGATGGCCACGGTGCCGACCACGATCACCAGGAAGAAGACGTGGATCGACTCGATGGTGGGGAAAGCCCAGGTCGAGCCGGATATGAACTGGCCGACCACCGAGGCCTCGACCCATTGGCAAAAGGCGAGAAGCATCCGATTCACCGCCCTCACCCGTGCTCGACGTAGGCGATCCAGCGACCGCAGCCGACGATCGCGCTCCACACCACGAGCGAGGCGATGGCGGTGGCCACCGCCGCGCGGCGGCGACCGGGCGACAGGTCCCAGAATTCCATGTTGCGGCGGACCATCTCCTGGAACACGGCGGTCAGGACGATGGCCACGATCAGCAGCGCCATCTTGGCCTGGAACACCCCGTTAAGCAGGTCGCGGCGCGGCTCGGCGGTGATCAGGATGAGCCCCGAGATCAGCAGCACCACCAGCGACCACCAGACCCAGGGGATGAAGCGGCGGGTCAGGCCGGAGATCGACTGGCTGTGGCCCATCAGGCCGAGCAGTCGCAGATCGACCATGATCACCGAGGACATGACGATGGCGATGGCCAGGATGTGCACCGACTGCACCGCCGGAATGATCCAGGCCACGGTCTGGAAGGTCATGCTGATCGGCGTCATCGACAGCCAATCACTGAATTTCCCGATTTCGGCCAGCATACCCGCCTCCTACGCCAACTTGACGTGTCATCAATAGATACGTCCGAGCGCGACGCACCCCTCACGGCGGCAACGCCTTACGGTATTGGGGTTTGGGGATTATTTCGGGCCGAAGCGCTCCTCAGTCGAGGCTATCGGCCTTGCGCAGGTCCGGGAACAGCACGGCCCACAGGCCGGTGACGCCGAGGGAGGCGAGGCCGCCAAACAGGGTGGCGCCGACCGCGCCCATCAGGCGGGCGATGACGCCGCTCTCGAATTCGCCCAGTTCGTTGCTGGCGCCGATGAACAGGTAGGAGACCGCTCCGACACGGCCACGCATCTCGTTGGGCGTGGCGATCTGCACCAGGCTCTGACGCACGAACACCGAGATCATGTCGCTGGCGCCTAGCAGGGCGAGGACGGCGGCGCTGAGCCACAGCGAGCGCGACAGGGCGAAGACGACGGTGCACAGGCCGAAGGCGGCGACGCCCAGCAGCATCTTGACCCCAGCGTGGCGCTTGATCGGCCGGGCGGTCAGGATCATGGCCACGATCACCCCGCCGATGGCGGGCGAGGCGCGCAGGATGCCGAAACCCTGCGAGCCGACCTGGAGGATGTCGCGGGCGAACACCGGCAGCAGGGCCGTGGCCCCGCCAAGCAGGACCGCGAACAGATCGAGCGAGATGGCCCCGAGGACGATCTTGTTGGTCCACAGATAGTTCAGACCTTCCTTGATCTGGGTCATGCGCGAGGCGCCCTGGGCGCCGACCTGGGGCGGCGAGGCGAAGCCAGACAGTACGATCAATGAGGCGACGAACATGCCCGCCGCCACGCCGAAGGCGACCGTGGCCGAGGCCGCCACCAGCAGGCCGCCGATGGCCGGGCCGACCACCGAGGCCAACTGCCAGGACAGGGAGTTCATGGCGATGGCGCGCGGCAGCAGGGGCCGCGGCACCAGGGTCGGACCGAGGGCGGCGGAAGCCGGGGAATAGAAGGCCCGGGCCGTGCCGAACACGGCGCCCAGGGCGTAGATCGGCCACAGAGCGGTAACCTCGAAATGGGCGAGGACGGCGAAGGCCACGGCGGAGACGAACTCCACCACCAGGCAGACGATCATGATGATGCGGCGGTCGACCCGGTCGGCGGTTTCGCCGGCCAGCAAGGCGAAGGCGAACATCGGCAGGAACTGGGCGAGGCCGAGCATGCCGACGGCGAAGGCGCCTTGCGCGATGGTGCCGGTGAGGCGGGCCACGGCATAGACGTGCCAGCCAAGCGCGATGGATTCGATCTGGGTCGCCAGATTGGCCACCAGCCGACTGGACCACATCATGACGAACGCCCGCTCGCGCAACAGGGCGCGCAGGGTCGTGGCGTCAATGGGCGGCGATTCGGCCGTCATCCGGCCGTTTCCGGGCGGGAATTCAGGCTTTTAGCGATGGATTTCGAGCAGTTCGGCATGGCCGGGGGCAGTTTGGCCGCTGAATCCTCGCCCCGCAAGGCTCAGGCCGCCGCTCCAGCGGCGCCCTTGGCGGGTTCCACCAGACGTTCGGCGGTGACCGCGCGGATAGCGGCGTGCAGCTTGCTGAGTTCGATCGGCTTGGCCACATGCAGGTCCATGCCGACGCCGAGGTATTCCTTGACCTGATGAGTCATGGCGTTGGCCGACAGGGCGATGATCGGGATGCGGCGTCCGCCGTCCATCTGGGCCTCGGCCGCACGGATCGCCTGGGTGGCGGCGACGCCGTCCATAACCGGCATCTGGATATCCATCAGGATCAGGTCGAAATCGCCGTCGGCCCAGGCGTCCACCGCCTGACGGCCGTCGGCGACCATGGTCATGTCGACGCCGAAGGTCTGCATGATCGTGCGCAGGACCAACTGGTTGGTGGCGTTGTCCTCGGCGGCCAGGACACGCAGGGGCCGCTCGCCGCCGGGCTCGCCCGCCGCAGCGGCGATGGCGTTGGCGACGCGCGGCCGGGGCATGGACGCGACGGCCTGAGCCCGCGGCAGGGGCGCGATCAGGTGGAAGGCGGAGCCCTCGCCCTCCTGGCTCTCGACCCAGATGCGTCCGCCCATCAGGCCGGCCAACTCGCGGCAGATCGCGAGGCCGAGGCCGGTGCCGCCGAAGCGGCGGGTGGTGGAGCTGTCGACCTGGGTGAACTTCTGGAACAGCAGCGGAGCCTTCTCCGCCGGGATGCCGATGGGCGCGGCGATGATGCTGCAGGCGCTGGGCCTTAGCTTCCACGCAGCCTATTTCAACGCCGACAAGGCCGAGATCGACCAATACACCCTGTATTTCTACGTCATGGGTAAGAACATCTCGAGCGCGGCCATGCTGCTGGTGCTGATCATCGGCACCTTGTTCACCTGGCGCGCCCGCAACCGCGCCCTGGGCGGTAAGGCCGACCCGGCCATAGGCGAACAGGCTCCCGCCTAGGGGCCTGAGCTCTAGGCGAAAAGCTCCGGCCGGCGGCTGCGCAGCGCCAGTATCATCGCCAGCGTCTTCAGGTCGCGGATTTCGCCAGAGTCGGCCAACCGCGCCAGGTCCGCCAACGGCAGTTCCAGCACTTCGATCTGCTCGTTCTCCCCCTCAGCCCCTCCCCCCGCTTCGATCCGGTCGGCGGCGGCGTAGGGCGCCAGATAAAGGCTGATCGCCTCGCTGGAGGCGCCCGGCGCGGCGTAGCAGCGGCCGAGCGCCTCAAGCTGCATCACCCTCAAGCCCAGCTCTTCCATGGCTTCGCGGCGGGCGGCGACGTCGGGGGTCTCGCCCTTGTCGATGATGCCGGCGCAGGCTTCCAGGATGGTCGGGTCCTCGCCGTTGAACATCGGCCCCGGCCGCGGCAGGCGGCAGACCAGGGCGACGCGGCGGGCGGGATCATAGGGCAGGACGCAGGACGCCTGGCCGTGATCCTCCATCTGCCGCCGGGTGACGACGCCGTTGGCCAGACGGACGGTCAGCAGGAGGAAGCGGCCCCAGCCTTCGTAAACCGTCTTCTGTTCCACAAGCTGCATGCCGGCCTCCGCGAACCTCTCCCGTGGGATTAGGCGCCCTGGCCGGATGCGTCCATAGCCGATCCTGTGCGTTGAGTGGTTTCGCAACCGGAGACACCCATGCCCGCCGCTCTGCATTGCCCACAGGACCCGCTGGCCCTAGCGTGGCCCCGCAGCGGTCGCCGAACGGGCGGCGGCGCCTCGGACACCCATTCCCCCGCATGGTGAAGGCCCGCGCTACCCCCCTGTTCGAGCCCGGCAAGACCTGCTGGCGCGTGGAGACCGCTGACCGAGTCGCGATGCTGGTCGACTCCAAGACCTATTTCACCGCCGCCCTGACGGCCATGCGCCGGGCCAAGCGCTCGATCCTGCTGCTGGGCTGGGGCTTCGATCCCCGCACGCGCCTGAAACCCGACGCTTCGGGCGAGGAACATGGGCCTGACGAGATCGGCAATCTGCTGATCAAGCTGTCCAAGCAGAGGCCGGACCTGGATATCCACGTCCTGATCTGGAAATCGGCCCTGCCGGTCAGCGCCTCGCAGAACTTCTTCCCACACAAGGCGCGCAAGTGGTTCACCGGCACGCGGATCAATTTCCAGCTCGACGCCTCAGTGCCGTTCGGCGCCTGCCACCACCAGAAGGTGCTGGTGATCGACGACGCGGTGGCCTTCTGCGGCGGCGGCGATTTCGGCGTCGACCGCTGGGATTCGCAATCGCACCTGGACGAGGACAAGCGGCGGACCATGCCCGGCGGCGTGCAGCACGCGCCGCGCCACGAAGTGATGATGATGGTCGACGGCGCGGCGGCCCAGGCCTTGGGTGAACTGGCGCGCGAGCGCTGGCGCACGTCGCAGGAATGCCGCGACCTGCCGCCGCCGGCGGCGGCGCTGGTGGAGGGCGCCGACCCCTGGCCGCCCTATATCCAGCCTCACTTCGAGACGGTGCGCATCGCCATCGCCCGCACCGAGCCGGACTGGCGCGAGCGCAAGGAAATCCGCGAGACCGAGGCCCTGCACCTCAGGGCCATCGAAGGCGCCAAGAAGACCATCTATCTGGAGAACCAGTACTTCACCTCGGTGATCATCGGTGAGGCCCTGGCCAAACGGTTGGCTGAGCCGGACGGGCCGGAGGTGGTGCTGATCTCGACCCTGCACAGCCCCAGCTATTTCGACCGCTGGACCATGGACCGCACTCGTTGGAGGCTGGTGGAGCGCCTGCGCCGGGCCGACGTGCACGGCTGCTTCCGCTCCTATTGTCCGCATACGTCCGAAGGCCATCCGATCATCGTCCACTCCAAGGTGACGATCATTGACGACCACCTGCTGCGGGCGGGATCGACCAATATCAACCACCGCTCCGCCGGGTTCGATACCGAGTGCGACCTGGCGCTGGAAGCCGACAACGCGGCCTCCCGCGCGGCCGTGACCGCCTTTCGCACGCATCTGATCCACCACTATCTCGGGGTGCCGATGGCCCAGGTGCAGGCGGCGATCGACGCGGCCGGCGGCCTGCTCGGTCCGGCCATCGACGCGATCAACACCGGCCGCCTGGTGGTGCTGCCCAAGGCCAAGATGGGCCCGCTGGCGGCGGTGGTCGCCGCCTATCACTTGGGCGACCCGGTGCGACCGTCGGACTCGTTCTTTCCGCTGAAGCGCCACCGGCGGCTGGCGGCCTACGAGCACGCCCTGGACCGCGCGGCGGCGGCCGGATCAGGTAAAGCTGAAATCGACCACTAGGGGCAGGTGGTCGGAGGCGACCCGGGCCAGGGGCGCGGCGTAGGCCTCGATATGGTCGATCGCTATGCCGCCCGAGACGAACACATGGTCGATGGCGAGCATGGGGAAGCGCGACGGGAAGGTCGGGCTGGCTCGCGCGCCCTTGCACAGCGCCCGCGAGTCCTTCAGGCAGCGCGCCAGGGTGCGATAGGTCGAAGCGTAGGGGGTGGCGTTGAAGTCGCCCAGCATGATCAGGGGATCGCGACGGTCGCGGTGGCCGATCCAGTCGGGGCCCGCCAGGGCCTTGGCCTGAGCCCGCTGCTCGTGCGGCAATAAGCCGAGGTGGGTGTTGATCACCTGAAGGCTGCGGCCGCCGATCTCGATTTCAAGCCAAAGCGCGCCCCTGGGCTCAAGACCTCGGATCGAAGGGGAATTGGGCAGGGGGCCGGCGCGGATCACCTTGAGCGGGCAAGGGGTCAGAATGGCGTCGCCGTAGCGTTCCTCCTCGACTTTCATGGCGGCGTGGAAGTGAAAGGCCATGCCCAGGCGGTTGGCGATGGCGTGAGCCTGATCGACCGCGCCAGTGCGCAGGCGGCCGACGTCGAGTTCCTGCAGGGCGACGATATCCGGACGGCACTGGGCGATCACCGCCGCGATGCGGCCCACGTCCAGCTGGCCGTCGACGCCGACGCAGCGATGGACATTGTAGGTCATGATGCGGGGCATGCTCTGGTCCTACGCCTACTGCAGCCAAGACAAAAGCCGTCGCGAGGTCCGTCCGTTCCCAGATCGGCGCCGCTGGGCCATGATGACGGCAACGACAATACGGCCGGGGAGGCCTGGATGACGCCCATCGACAGGGATCGCAGGCGGCTGCTGGCGGGCGCGGGCGGTCTGATCGGCTCGGCCGCCCTGCCCGGTTTCGCATCCGCCCAGGCCAAGTGGACGGGGCGGCAGTTCCACAACCAGCCGGAAGACAGCCATCTGCATCCGTTCCTGACCGACCTGTGGGCCGAGGTGGCGCAGCGCAGCGGCGGGCGGCTGCTGGTTTCGGTGCACGCGCAGAACGGCCAGATCCCCGGCTCGGACCCGGCCGCGCTGGACATGCTGCAGAAGGGCGGGCTGGAGTTCTTCGCCCTGATGGGCGGCATCCTCAGCAAGGCCGTGCCCGCCGCCGACATCCAGGGCCTGCCCTATGCTTTTCGCACCCACGCCCAGGTGCATGCCGCCAACGACGGCGCGCTGGGCGCCTATCTGGGGCGCGAGTGCGCGGCCAAGGGCATCCACCGCTTCCAGTTCGGGCTGATGGAGAACGGCTTCCGTCAGATCGGCATGATCGATCGGCCTATCCGCACCGTCGACGATCTGGCCGGCAAGCGCATCCGCGTGCCCGATGGGGAGCTGTTCCGCGACACCTTCGCCACCCTGGGCGCCGTGCCGGTCACGGTGAACATCAACGGTCTGTACGACGCGTTGAAGACGGCGAAGGTCGACGGCCAGGAGAACCCCCTGGTGGTGACCGAGTTCAACCGCCTGTACGAGGTCAGCCACAACCAGTCGATGACCAACCACATGTGGTCCGGCTTCAACCTGATCGCCAACCCCGGCTTCTGGAACGCTCTGCCCGCCGACGTGCAACGGATCGTCGATGCGGCGGTGAAGCGGCATGTGGCGCGCCAACGTGCGTTCACCGATCAGCTCAACCGGCGCTTGGAAACCACCCTGGCGGGACGTGGACAGGAGTTCAACGCCGCCGACCCCAAGAGTTTTCGCGAGCGGCTGGGGCCGGATTTCTACCGGCGCTGGAATGCGCAGTTGGGCGCCGTAAGTTGGGATTTGCTGGAGCGGCAGGTGGGTCGACTGGGTCCGATCTGAGACGCCGTTCAATCGAGCTTTACCTTTTACTGTTGAGTGTGGGGCTGGGGGACCACCTATGCCCGCAAATGCTGCCGTAGAAGCCGAAGAGGCCATGCTCTCCGCCGAGCTGATGGGCCTGGCCGGACTAACCACCTGGCGGCTCGACCGCCATGGGGTTACCGCGTCTTCGCGGCTGCGCGAACTGCTGGGCGTCACCGGCGACGCGGTGATGGACCGGGAGTCTTTCCGCGCCTTCCTGCATCCCGACGACTACGCCGCCGTGCGCGCCTGCAACGAACGTCTGCTGACCGAGGGCGGCACCGCCCAGGTCGATCTGCGCATCCGCGACGCGATGGCTGGCGCAAGGTGCGCACGACGCTGCTGGCCAAGCGGGGGGCGGACGGCAATGGGCGATCTATGGCCTCGGCCAGGACCTGACTGAACTGGCCGACGCCCGTGACGCGGCGCTGCACGCCGAGCAGCAGGTGCGCGGGCTGATGGAAGAATCGCGGGTGTCCGCCCGCCGCCTGAAACTGGCGCTGGGCCTGGCCCAGGCCGGGGTGTTCGAGATCGACCACGAGGCCAAGACGTTCTGGTGTTCGCCGGAGTTCGTGCTGCTGGTCGGCCGGCGGATGACCTACGCCGAGGCCGCGGTGATGCCGTGGACCTTCATCCACCACGAGGACGCCGCCACGGTGCAGGCGGTGGTCGACACCTGGAAGACGGGAACCCTGCTCAACCGGACCCTGGATCTGCGGGTGATCCGTCCGGACGGCTCGATCCGCTGGGTGCGCTCCTATTGCGAACTGCGCCGGGGGGCCGGCGGCAAGCTGAAGCACAGCGTCGGCCTGCTGCTGGATATCGACGAGCGCAAGCGGCAGATGCTGGCCCTGGCCGAGGCCGAGCGGGTGGCCCAGGCGGCGACCGAGACCAAGTCACGGTTCCTGGCCTCGATGAGCCACGAGATCCGCACGCCGATGAACGGCGTGCTGGGGGTGATGCATCTGCTGCGCGCCGAGCCGCTGTCGGACAGCGGGCGCAAGCTGCTGGACGAAGCCCTGCAGTGCGGCCACATGCTTTCGGAGCTGATCAACGACATCCTCGACCTGTCGAAGATCGAAGCCGACCAGATGCAGCTGGCGCCCGAGCCGACCGATCCGGCGGCGACCCTGCGCGGGGTCGCCAACATGCTGCGCGCCCAGGCCGACGCCAAGGGCCTCAGCCTGACGGTGGAGGCGGACCCGCAGATCGGCTGGTCGATGGTCGATCCGATCCGGCTGCGCCAGGCGCTGTTCAACCTGATGGGCAATGCGGTGAAGTTCACGCCCGGCGGCGGGGTCCGCGTAGGCCTGAGCGCCCATGGCCAAGGCGATGCGCGGGTGTTGCGCTACGAGATCGAGGACACCGGCGTCGGCATAGCGGCGGAAGCCCAGGCGCGCCTGTTCGAACGCTTCCAGCAGGCCGACGATTCCACCACCCGCCAGTTCGGCGGCACAGGCCTGGGCCTGGCCATTACCCGCCACCTGGTGCGCCTGATGGGCGGAGACATCGGCTTCACCAGCGTCGAAGGGCTCGGTTCCACTTTCTGGTTCGAGATCGCCGCCCCGCCCGCCGACGCCCCCAGCGCGCAACAGCCGGACGACGCCCCGGGCCTGGACGGCCTGCGCGTTCTGGTGGTCGAGGACAACAGCACCAACCGGCTGATCGCCCGCAAAATCCTGGAAACGGTGGGCGCCGTGGTCGACACCGCCGAGGACGGCGCCAGCGGCGTGGAGGCGGCCCGCACCCTGGCCCCCGACCTGATCCTGATGGACGTGCAGATGCCCGGCATGGACGGGCTGGAGGCAACCCGCCTGATCCGCGCACTGCCGGGCCCGGCGGCGCGCGTGCCGATCATCGCCCTGACCGCCAATGTGCTGGAACACCAGCGCCAGGCCTATCTGGCGTGCGGCATGGACGGGGTGGTGGGCAAGCCGATCGCGCCGGCGCAGCTGCTGATGGAAATCCTGCAGCTGGCCAAGGCCGCGCCGGCCGCCAGCGCCCTGTCGCGCGCGGTCTGACGCCAGGTCGGGGCGGCGACGGCCCTGCTCATTTGATTAACTGCTAAGCTTGGGTGACAGGTTCTGTTCAGGTTGCATGACCGAAACAGGGCCACGCTTGTCTTGACCTATGTTTTGACGCCTAGCCGGAGCCCTCGATGCCGCCTGCCGACGACCCCATGACCATGGCTGCCGAGGCCGCGCCTCACCATGTGCTGGTGGTGGAGGACGAGGCCCTGGTGCGGCTGCTGGTGGTGCAGGTGCTGGAAGAGGCTGGCTATGTGGTGCGCGAAGCCGCCGAGGCGGGCAGCGCCCTAGCGCTGGTGGGATCCGGCGTCCGGATCGACCTGATGGTCACCGACGTCGGCCTGCCCGGCGTCAACGGCCGCGTCCTGGCCGATCAGGCGCGGGCGATCCGCCCGGACCTGAGGGTGCTGTTCATGACCGGCTATGCCGACAGCGAGGTGCTGGAAGCGGTGATGCCGGACGGCTTCGGCCTGATCACCAAGCCGTTCGACCTGGACGACTTGGCGGCGACGGTCGCGGGGCTGATTGAGGGCTAGGCCGGCCGCCGGGCGCGCAGGGCCGTGGCGATGGTGCCGTCGTCGAGCCAGTCGAGCTCGCCGCCGACCGGGACGCCGCGGGCGAGGCTGGTCACCTGGACGCCGAGGCCGGCGAGGTGTTCGGAAAGGTAGTGGGCGGTGGTCTGACCGTCGACGGTGGCGGGCAGGGCCAGGATCACTTCGCGCACCCGGCCGTCGCCGGCGCGAGCCAGAAGCTCATTGATGCGCAGGGCCTCGGGGCCGACGCCGTCGAGCGCCGAGAGCAGGCCGCCGAGCACATGGTAGCGGCCGCGGAAGGCGCCGCCGCGCTCCAGCGCCCACAGGCCGCCGACTTCCTCGACCACGCACAGCAAGGCGGGGTCGCGGCTGTGGTCGGCGCAGATCGAGCAGGGTTCGGAGGTGTCGAGCGCGCCGCAGGACGAGCAGGCCTTCACCTTGGCTCCGGCGTCGGCCATGGCCTGGGTCAGGGGGGTGAGGAGCTGGTCCTTGCGCTTGAGCAGGGCCAGGGCGGCGCGGCGCGCGGAGCGGGGCCCGAGGCCCGGCAGCTTGCCGAGCAGGGCTATGAGTCGTTCGATCTCTGGGCCAGCCGAAGCGGCCACCTAAAACCCGCCGGGTTTTAAGATTCTTTGTTTGGCGCATGACGGGCGCCAAAACCGGCTTCCACTTTTGGCTGTCATGCTTTTCAGAACTTCATGCCGCCGGGCAGCAGCCCAGCCATGGGCCCGGCGACGTCCTGCATCATCTGGGCGGAGGCGGCGTCGAGCTTGCGCTTGGCATCCGCATGGGCGGCCACGATCAGGTCGGCGACCAGTTCGCCGTCGCCCGGCTGCATCAGGCTGTCGTCGATGACGACGCCGCGCAGCTCATGGCCGCCGCTGATGGTCACCTTGACCAAGCCATTGCCGGCGACGCCCTCGATCACGGTCTGGGTCAGGCGGACCTGGGCGTCCTGCAGCTTGGACTGCATCGCCTGGGCCTGCTTCATCAGATTGCCGAGGTCTTTCATCGGACGGTCCTTAGTGCTGGTCTTCGGGCAGGCGGACGATCAGGCCGTCGAGCGCGTCGGTGACGCGGATCTGGCAGGACAGGCGCGAATTGGGCTCCACGTTCTGGGCGAAGTCGAGCATCGACTCTTCCATGGCCGAGGCCGATCCGGTCTTCTCGCGCCAGGCCTCGTCGACATAGACGTGGCAGGTGGCGCAGGCGCAGGCGCCGCCGCAGTCGGCGTCGATGCCCGGCACATTGTTCTTGATCGCGCCTTCCATGACCGACAGGCCGTTGCGCACGTCGACGGCGTGTTCCGTGCCGCCGTGCTCGATGTAAGTGATCTTGGCCATGAAAGTCCGTCGTTGGAGTGGTCGTTAGACGCCGACCTCTTTCATGGAAACCGCCGGATCGGCAAGCTTTTCGCGCGACACCGGGCGGCGCGCGCCGATCAGAAGGCGGCCGCCCATGAATTCGGCAGGGGAATTGACCGCCTCGACCGCCTGGATCAGGTCGCCCTGCATCTGAAACACGGCGAACCTGGCGCTGGAGGGATCACCGCGCACGATCAGGCCATCGACGTCGAACGGCAGGCCGGCGATCTGCAGCTTGAGGTCGTACTGGTCGGACCAGAACCAGGGCGTCTCGGGCGCCGGGGGCTTGTGGCCGGTGATGTCGGCAGCGGCCTGCTTGGCCTGTTCCAGGGCGCTGGGCACGCTTTCCAGGCGGATGGTGCGGCCGTAAAGCGGCAGGGGCCGGCGGGTCATGTCGCCGATGGCGTAGATGTCAGGGTCTTCGGTGCGGGCCTGCTCATTGACGATGACCCCGTCCTGGCAGGGCAAGCCCGCCGCTTGGGCCAACTCCTGATTGGGCAGGGCGCCGACGCCGATCAGGACGCTGTCGCAGGGCAGGCGCTCGCCGTGGTCGAGAATGACGGCGCAGCAGCGGCCGTCCTGCCCGTCGATGGCGGTGACCGAGCCGCCGAGCACGAAGCGCACGCCGCGCTCGCCATGGTAGCGGTGGAAGAAGCCGGACAGGGCCTCGCCCGCCACCCGGGCCAGCAGGCGCGGCTCGCGTTCGATGACGGTGACTTCGGCCCCCAGGGCTCGGGCCGAGGCGGCGACTTCGAGCCCGACATAGCCGCCCCCGACGATGATCAGGCGGCGGCCGGGGACCAGCTCGGACTTGATGCCCTCGGCGTCGCCGGCCGTGCGCAGGTAGTGGACGCCCTGCAGCTCGACGCCCGGCGCCGGAAGCGGGCGGGCGCGGGCGCCCATGGCCAGGATCAGCTTGCCGTAGGGGATGGCGGCGCCGTCGTTCAGGCGCACCTGCCGGGCGGCGCGATCGATGGACTGGACGGAGGCGGACAGGCGCACCGCGACCGACTGCTCCTCGTAGAAGCTGGCTGGGCGCAGTTGCAGATCGTCCTCGGTCGCCTCGCCCTTGAGCCAGGCCTTGGACAGGGGCGGCCGCTGATAGGGCAGGTGGGGCTCGTCACCGATCAGAGTGATCGAGCCCTCATGGCCGTACTGGCGCAGGAAGGCCGCCGCCGATCCCCCGGCGTGGCCCGCTCCGACGATGACGACGCGGGTCGCCACCGGCCTAGACGACCCGTTCGACCATCATCTTCTTGATCTCGGCGATGGCCTTGGCCGGGTTCAGGCCCTTGGGACAGACCTGGGCGCAGTTCATGATGGTGTGGCAGCGGTAGAGCTTGAACGGGTCTTCGAGGTCGTCCAGGCGGGTGCCGGTGTCCTCGTCGCGGCTGTCGATCAGCCAGCGGTAGGCGTGCAGCAGGGCCGCCGGGCCGAGGTACTTCTCCCCATTCCACCAGTAGCTGGGGCAGGAGGTCGAGCAGCAGGCGCACAGGATGCACTCGTAGAGGCCGTCGAGCTTCACGCGGTCCTCCGGCGACTGCAGCCACTCGGACTGCGGCGTCGGGGTGGTGGTGTGCAGCCACGGCTCGATCGAGGCGTACTGGGCGTAGAAGATCGACAGGTCGGGGACCAGGTCGCGGATCACCGGCATATGCGGCAAAGGCGAGATCTGCAGGTCCTTGCCCGGCACCTCGGCCCAGCCATGGGTGCAGGCCAGGGTGTTACGGCCGCCGATGTTCATGGCGCAGGAGCCGCACACGCCTTCGCGGCACGAGCGGCGGAAGGCCAGGGTCGGGTCCATGGTGTTCTTGATGTGGATGATGGCGTCCAGCACCATCGGTCCGCAGGCGCCGACGTCGACGTCGTAGGTGTCCCAGCGCGGGTTGGCCCCGGTTTCCGGATCGTATCGGTAGATCTTGAAGGTCTTGACCTTCTTGGCTCCGGCGGGCGCGGAGAAGTGCTTGCCCTTGCCGATGCGGCTGTTCTTGGGAAGTGCGAGTTCGACCATCTCAGTACACCCGCGCCTTGGGCTTAATATATTCGATTTCGTCGGTCATGGTGTAGGTGTGCACCGGCCGGTCATCGAGCTTCACCGCGCCGGTCTGGTCGTCGTACCAGGCCAGGGTGTGCTTCATCCATTTGACGTCGTCGCGGTCGGGGAAGTCCTCGCGGGCGTGGGCGCCGCGGCTTTCCTCGCGGTTGAGGCCGCCGTTGACGGTCACCGCCGCCTGGCCGACCAGGTTGTCGAGCTCCAGGGTTTCCATCAGGTCCGAATTCCACACCAGGGTGCGGTCGGTGACGGCGATGTCGCTCATCTTGCCGTGGATCGCCTGCATCTTGTCGACGCCGCTCTTGAGCGTCTCGCCGGTGCGGAACACGGCGGCGTCGTCCTGCATCGCCTTCTGCATCTCGAGGCGCAGGGCGGCGGTGGAGGTGTTGCCGGACGCGTTCCTGAACTTGTCGAAGCGAGCCAGATGGCCGTCGGTCATCACCGGCTTGAAGTCGGGCTGGCTGGCGCCGGCCTTGATGATCTCGGCGCAGCGCAGGCCGGCGGAGCGGCCGAACACCACCAGATCGGTCAGGGAGTTGGAGCCGAGGCGGTTGGCCCCGTGCACCGAAACGCAGGCCGCCTCGCCCACCGCCATCAAGCCGGGCACCACCTTGTCGGGGTTGTCGCCGTCGCGGGTGACCACCTCGGAGTTAAAGTTCGTGGGGATGCCGCCCATGTTGTAGTGCACCGTCGGCAGGACCGGGATCGGCTCCTTGGTCACGTCGACGTTGGCGAAGATGCGGGCCGAGTCGGAGATACCCGGCAGCCGCTCGTGGATGATCTTCGGATCCAGGTGATCCAGGTGTAGGAAGATGTGGTCCTTGTTCGGGCCGACACCGCGGCCTTCGCGGATCTCGATGGTCATCGAGCGGGAGACCACGTCGCGCGAGGCGAGGTCCTTGGCCGAGGGGGCGTAGCGCTCCATGAAGCGTTCGCCCGCCGAGTTGGTCAGGTAGCCGCCCTCGCCGCGCACCCCTTCGGTGATCAGCACCCCGGCGCCGTAGATGCCGGTCGGGTGGAACTGGACGAACTCCATGTCC
>CANJMO010000026.1 GCA_947475845.1 Caulobacteraceae bacterium
GTAGAACGACAGCCAGATGTTCTCGAACACCTTCTTGCCGCCGGGATAGGCCTTGGTCAGGCCCTGCATCTGATAAATGAACTGTGCGGCCATGGGGCGTGCGCTCGTTAGTCTGGGAGGGTCGGGATTGGCCGTCCAGATAGCGGTCCGGACGGCCAAGAGCAACGGGCGGCGCGGCCCAATCTCCCAACTGGCCTAGGCTTTCTTGATCCCGGCCGTGTGCGTCTTCAGGAACGCGTGGGCCCGGGCGATGGTGCGGGCCTTCAGTTCCGGCGGCCGGTTCCACGGATAGACGTTGGTGTCGGCCCTGGGCGCCAGGGAGGCGATGTCCACCGAGCACTGATAGGCGTGAGCGGCGGCGTCGTCCGGCAGCACCAGGATCGGCGTCTGGCATCCCGCCACGAACTCGCGCGACACGCTGTAGACGAAGTCCGGCCGCACCCGCCACAGGTTGGTCAGGTACTTTTCGATGGTCTCCATCGACACGTCGGGCCGCCGCTTGCGGAACTCCGGGGCCCAGGTGTTGACGCCGGAATCCCACATCACGTTGGGGTTCTCCGGCCGGTGGCCGACCGGCTGGCTCAGCACCGCCGCCACCAGCCGCCCCGGCGCCCGCTCCGCCAGCTTCAGCCCGAACGGCCCGCCGATGCAGTTGCCGAAGAAGGCGAACTGCTTGACCCCCAGATGATCCAGCAGGCCCAGCTGATCGTCGGCGAAGACGTCCCACGGATTGTCCACCGGGACCGGACCGCTGGAGTCTCCGCCGTTGGAATTGCGCAGGTCCATGGTGATGCAGCGGAAGTCCTTGAACGCATCCATGGCGTTGATCACCGAGCCGGGCCACACGGCCATGCGCGAGTTCAGGCCGCCGCCGGGAATGTTGAGCAGCGGGAAGCCCTTGCCGACGTCCTGGTAGCGGGTGCGGACGCCGTTCTTTTCCCAGATCTTGGTCGGGCCCACCGGCTGCGCGTCGGGCGCGGTGGCGGGCGGCTGGGCCAGCACCTGGGTCGCCGCGGCGACGGCGCCGGCGGCCGCGCCCAGGGCCAGGGCCAGGGCCAGGGCATTGCGCCTGTCTTGGTCGATCATGGTGTTTCTCCCTGTTGTCGTCGCGTCCACAGCCCCGTGGCGCGTCTTATTGGGCGGCACTAATCCATGACGGCGGGGCCAGGGCAACAGCCACGCTTTCAGGCCGCTAGCGGCTTGCTAGCAGCGGTCCGACGATCCCGGCGACCGCGTCGTAGCTGGCCGCCACATGGTCCGCCCCCGCGGCCCGCAGCCCCTCGCCTTGGCCGTCGACGATATGGCCGCCCGCGCACAGGCCGATGGTCAGCATCCCCGCCGCCTTGCCGGCGGTGACGCCCATGATGCTGTCCTCGATGACGATGCATTCGGACGGTGGCACGCCCATAGTCGAGGCCGCCAGCAGGAACAGGTCCGGATGCGGCTTGCCGCGCTCGATCTCGTGGCCGCTGAAGCGGTGCGCCAGGCCCATCGCCTCAAGGCTGTCGCCGATCCACTCCTGGGTCGAGGACGAAGCGATGCAGCGCGGGACATGCGCGAACCGCTCGATGAAATCGATCACCCCCGGCACCGGCTGCATGCCGTCTGCCAACTGCGCGTAGACCGCCGCCTGTTGGGCGTCGATGAAACCTTCCGGCAGCTTGGCGCCGTGGCGTTCTTCGATCGCCGCCTCGCAGTCGCGCCAGCGCTTGCCCATGTACAGGCGCAATGAGTCGTCGATGGTCGTGGCCATGCCGATCGCGCTCAAACCCTGCGCCAGCACCCGATTGGCCAGCAGCTCGCTGTCAGCCACCACGCCGTCGAAGTCGAAGATGATCAGACGCATCCAACGCCTTCCCGCCCGCGTACAAGGCCCTGACATGACAACCAGGAACAGGCCTCGAAAGATGTCGTTTACTGGCTGGCGAGCGAGCCTGCCAGCCTGGCCGTCCGGGGGGGGGGGGGGGATTTCCGAACCCGGATCGAATGTGGGATAGATCGGACGATCAGCCGAATCCGTAAGAGGATCGGCGTCATGGCGGGGGACTGTGTGCTGGATATCGGCGAACCGACGCGCACCGAACTGTCGTCTCTCGGTCCGCGTATCTATTCGGTCGCCCACGGCCCGTCCTCTGCCCACCACCTTGTGGACACCACCATGCTGTTCGCCCCGCGCAGCGGCGGGGTGAAACGCTATCTGATGGCCAAGCGCGCCTGGCTGGCCGAGCGCCGTCCGGACCTGCGCCACAGCCTGGTCGTGCCGGGCCGCGCCACCCGCGCCAGCGTCGACGGCATGGTCTCGATCTCCGCGCCCCTGATCCCGTTCGGCGATGGCTATCGGATACCCGCCTCCTTGCGCAAATGGACCCGCATCCTCGCCCACCTGCGTCCCAATCTGATCGAGGCGGGCGACGCCTATGTGCCCGGCCACGCGGCGCTCGACGCCGCCTCCGCCGTCGGCGCCGCCACCGTCGGCTTCTGCCATTCCGACCCCGCCGCCCTGGCCGCCCTGCACTTCGGCGAATGGGCCGCCGCCCCGGCGCAGAAACGCTGGGCCAAGTTCTACAGCCGCTTCGACATGGTCGTGGCCCCCAGCCAGTACATCGCCAATCGCCTGGCCGAATCCGGCGTGCCGCGCGTGGCGGTGCAGCCGCTTGGGGTCGATATCGACATCTTCCATCCCAGCCGGGCCGACCGCGAGATGGTCCGCGCCGACCTCGGGCTGTCGCCCAAGACCCGCCTGCTGGTGTTCGCCGGCCGCCCGGCCCGCGAGAAGAACCTGGAGACCCTGGTCGAGGCGGTCGAGAAACTGGGCGGCGACTACCGCCTGCTGCTGATCGCCGCCGGCGCCAACCTCAAGCCGCACCCGCAGACCATCTGCCTCGACTACGTCCGCGACTCCAAGCAGCTGGCCCGCCTGATCGCCAGCTGCGACGCCTTCGTCCACGCCAACGACTCCGAGCCGTTCGGCCTGATCGTGCTGGAGGCCATGGCCGCCGGCCTGCCGGTGGTCGGTCCCTCGACCGGCGGCATCTCCGAGTTGATCGATAACGAGGTCGGCCAGAAGGCGACCGACGCCACCCCCGCCGGCATGGCCGAGGCGATCGAGGCCCTGTTCGAGCGCGACCTGGAGGCCCTGTCCCGCGCCGCCCGCCTGCGCGCCGAGGAACGCCACAGCTGGGACCGCTCGTTCACCGGCCTGATGGGCATCTACGGCGGCCTGCTCGGCGCGCCGGACCTGGCCGCCCCCGCGCGATTGGACGCTTAGGCGCAAAATCGCGGCGCGGCGCTGGCGTAGCGCGCGCCAAGGCGCCAAGTAGGAAGCTCCTCCCGCCGTCCGCGAGCCTCCCATGCGTACCGACACGCCCCAGCCGATCCGGCTTTCCGACTACCAGCCGCCGGCGTTCCTGATCGACGAGGTGGGCCTCGACTTCCGCCTGGAGCCCAACACCACGCGGGTGAAGGCCAAGCTGACGGTGCGGCGCAATCCCGGCCAAAGCGGCCCGCTGGTTCTGGACGGCATGCGGCTCAACCTGATCAGCGTGGCCATCGACGGCGCCCCGCTCGACGCCTCCGCCTACACCCTGACCGACGAACACCTGACCATCGCCAAGCCGCCCGAAGCCTTCATGCTGGAGACCGAGGTCGAGATCGACCCGGAGGGCAACAAGGCGCTCGAAGGCCTGTACATGTCCGGCGGCCGCTTCTGCACCCAGTGCGAGGCCGAGGGCTTCCGCAAGATCACCTACTATCCCGATCGCCCCGACGTGCTGTCGCGCTTCACCGTGCGGGTCGAGGCCGACAAGGCCGCCTGCCCGCGCCTGCTGTCCAACGGCAATCTGGTCGATAGCGGCGAGAGCACGCCCGGCCGTCACTACGCCCTGTGGCGCGACCCCTTCCCCAAGCCCTGCTACCTGTTCGCACTGGTCGCCGGCGAGCTGGATGAGCTGACGGACAGCTTCGTCACCATGACCGGCCGCACCATCGACCTGCGCATCTATGTCGATCCCGGCCAGGCGCCGCGCGCCGCCTACGCCATGGACGCGCTCAAGCGCTCGATGAAGTGGGACGAGGAGGCGTTCGGCCGCGAGTACGACCTGGACCTGTTCATGATCGTCGCCGTGCGCGACTTCAATTTCGGGGCAATGGAGAACAAGGGGCTGAACATCTTCAACTCCTCGCTGCTGCTGGCCGACGGCGCCACCGCCACCGACTTCGACTACGAGCGCATCGAGAGCGTGGTCGCCCACGAATATTTCCACAACTGGACCGGCGACCGCATCACCTGCCGCGACTGGTTCCAGCTGTGCCTCAAGGAAGGCCTGACGGTGTTCCGTGACCAGAGCTTCTCCGCCGACATGCGCGGCGCGGCGGTGCAGCGGATCAAGGACGTGCGGGCCCTGCGCGCGCGCCAGTTCGCCGAGGACGCTGGGCCGATGGCCCATCCGGTGCGCCCGACCAGCTTCATGAAGATCGACAACTTCTACACGGCCACGGTCTACGACAAGGGCGCCGAGGTCATCCGCATGCTGAAGACCCTGCTGGGGGCGGACGCCTTCCGCGGCGGCATGGACCTCTATTTCGAACGCTACGACGGCACCGCCACCACCGTGGAAGCCTTCATCTCCTGCTTCGCCGAGGTCTCCGGCCGCGACCTGACCCACTTCTTCGGCTGGTACAATCAGGCCGGCACACCCGCTGTCTCTCTCGCCTCCGACTACGACGCCGCCGCCAAGACGCTGGACCTGCGCCTCACGCAAGCCACCGCCCCGACCCCCGGTCAGTCCGACAAACAGCCCCTGCCCGCGCCCATCCGCATCGGCCTGCTCGACGCCGAGGGCAAGGCGCTCAGCTTCCGCGCCCCGGACTCTGAGACCCTCGTCCAGGACGCCGTGATCGTTCTCGACACCGCCCAGCGCACCGTGCGCCTGACCGGCGTCGCCAGCGCCCCGGTGATCTCGGCCCTGCGCCAGTTCTCCGCCCCGGTGAAACTGACCGACGCGGCGCCTGAGGACGACTACGTCCTGCTCGCCGCCGACAGCGACCTGTTCAACCGCTGGGAAGCCGGCCAGCGCCTGGCCCGCAACCTGATCCTGGCCCGCGCTGCCGGCGCCGCCGATCAGGCTGGGGAACAGCGCTTCGCCGCCGCCCTCGGACGCGCCCTGGGCGACCAGTCCTCCGAACACGCCTTCAAGGCCCTGCTGCTGGCCCTGCCCAGCGAGGGCGATCTCGGCCTGGCGGTGAGCGTGGTCGATCCCGCCGCCATCCACGACGCCCGCGAAGCCCTGCGTGCGCGCTTGGCGACCGCCCTCGCCGCGGTCCTGGAGCAGATGCACGACGCGCTCAGCGACGGCCGCGCCTTCTCGCCCGACGCCGAAAGCGCCGGCCGCCGGGCCCTGCGCAACGCGGCGCTCGACCTGCTGGCCGCCGGTCCCGACGCAGCGGACCGTGCGCTGACGCACTACCGCGAGGCCGCCAACATGACCGACACCATGGGCGGGCTGTCGGCCCTGATGCTGATCGGCGGCGCCCCGTTCGACGAGGCCCTGACCGACTTCTACGCCCGCTGGCAAAACGAGCCCCTGGTCATCGACAAATGGTTCTCGGTCCAGGGCCGCAGCCCCGCGCCCGATGCGCTCGGCCGCGTGCTTGGACTGACCGTCCATCCGGCCTTCGATCCGAAGAACCCCAACCGCCTGCGCGCCCTGGTCGCCACCTTCGCCTCGGCCAATCCGTCCCGCTTCCACGACCCGTCCGGCGACGGCTACCGCTTCCTGGCCGACCAGATCCTGGCCACCGACGGCTTCAACCCGATGACCGCCGCCCGCCTGCTGGAGCCGCTGGGCGCCTGGCGCCGCTTCAAGCCGGAACTGGGCGAGAAGATGCGCGATCAGCTTGAGCGCATCGCCGCCACGCCGGGCCTGTCCAAGAACGTCCTAGAGATGGCTACTCGCGCCCTGGCTGAAGCCTGAAAACTACCCCGCCCCGCCCTTCCGGCGGCGCCGCTGACCGCGTACCCTGGCCGCTTGGGGTGACTCGCGGGGACTAGACGTGGCAGGCCGGATGGAGGGTGCGACCGCCCGCTCCAAGGCAGGAAAGCGATTCAAGGGACGCGGGCCGTCGGCCCCGGCGGACGCTCGGCGCGTCGGCGGAGAGCTGCTGTCGAGCCATGTGCGCATCGCCCTGTTCGCCGTTCTCGCCCTGCTGGCGGTCTATGCCGTCATCGCCTTCCTTCGCCTGCACGACAAACCGACCTCGCGCCTGACCGAGAGCGCGCAGATCCAGGCCGCGGCCACCGCCATGCGGGCCAAGGACGAGACCTCCACCCTGCGCGCCGCCCTCACCGCCGCCGTCGTCGCCCAGCGCCGCTTCGAAGGCGAAGACCTCGACGCCACCGAAACCGCCCTCGCCGCCGCCGACGGCTCGGCCGCGGCCACCGCGGTGGTCGACGACCGCGGCGTGGTCGCGGTCTCCGGATCGGCCCCCGGCGCGGCCTGGATCGCCGCCGCCGCCACAGCCCTCGCCTCCGGCCACGATTTCTGGGTCGGCGCCGCCCAGGGCGACGGCCGCTGGTACTACGTCGCCGTGATCACCTCCGGCGGCGGACGGCGCACCGCCCTGCTCGCCGCCGCCGACCCCGCCCGCATCGTCGCCGGCGGTCCGTCGCAGATGACCCGCGCGGTGGCCGACCTGGAGGGCCGCATCCTCGGAGTCGGCGGCGCCGGCGGACTCGAGGCCGCCCAGCCGTTTCTGAAGCCCCTGGCCGACGCCTTCGCTCGCCCCGCCGCCGCCCCGACCGTCAGCCGCGCCGCCGACGATTCCCGCATCCTGGTGGCCAGCCGCCCGGCCGCCGACGGCATGCTGCAAACGGCCGCCGTCCTGCGCACCCCCTGGACCGGAGCCGACCTGCGCCCCGAGGACCTGCTGGCGCTGTTCGCGCCATTGCTGATCGGCTGCGCCCTGGCCTACCTGCTGGTGCGCCAGAGCCTCAGCGCCCATGCCGCGCAACAGGCCTTCGCCGCCAGCGAGGAGCGCTTCCGTCTCGCCGTCGAAGCCGCCGGCTGCGGCATCTGGGAGTGGGACCTGGCCGAGAACAAGGTGTTCATGTCGGAGATCACCGGCATGATCCTCGGCTGGGGCGGCAGCGGCGTGGCCTCCGCCCAGCAGGTGCTCGCCCGCATCACCGACGAGCACCGCGAGCCGGTGCGTCAGGCCCTGATGGGCGCGGCCCGCGAGGGCATGTTCGACATCTCGTTCCAGACGCCCGACCAGAACGGCAACCTGCTGTGGATCGACGCCCGGGGTCAGGGCTACGGCGCCAATGACGGCCAGGGTTACCGCCGCATCATCGGCGTCGCCTTCGACGTCACCGAGGAGCGCTCGGCCCAGGGCCGCGCCGAGGCGGCCGAGGATCGCCTGCGCGACGCCATCGAAAGCGTGTCCGAAGCCTTCGTGCTGTGGGATCGCGGCGGGCGTCTGCTGATGTGCAACAAGGCCTACGCCACCGTCTTCTCCCTCGACGCCCGCCTGCTCAAGGTGGGCGCCCGCCGCGAGGGGGTCGAGCGCTTCGCCCAGCTGGCCATCAAGCAGTCCCACCCGACGCCCAATGGGGCCAAGGGCGTGCGCGAGGCCGAGCTGCGCGACGGCCGCTGGATCCAGGTGTCTGAGCGCACCACGGCGGAGGGCGGCATGGTCATCACCGCCGTCGACATCACCGCCGTGAAGCAGAAGGAAGAGGCCCTTAAGCGCGCCATCGACAGCCTCGAGAAGAGCCAGGACCAGCTGGCCGAGCTGGCCCGCAACTACGAGATGGAGAAGATCCGGGCCGAGGGCGCCAACAAGGCCAAGAGCGAGTTCCTGGCCAATATGAGCCACGAGCTGCGCACGCCGCTCAACGCCATCAACGGCTTCTCCGAGATCATGACCGCCGAGCTGTTCGGGCCGCTGGGCGACCGCCGCTACAAGGAATACGTCGGCGACATCCTGTCCTCGGGCCAGCACCTGCTGTCGGTGATCAACGATATCCTCGACATGTCCAAGATCGAGGCCGGCAAGATGAGCATGCGCTTCGAGATGCTCGATCTGCACGACGTCACCGAGGACGCGGTGCGTCTGGTGCGCGGACGCGCCGACATGGCCGGTCTGAACCTGGCGGTCGATCTGGACGGCCTGCCCGAGGTCGAGGCCGATTTCCGCGCCCTCAAGCAGGTGCTGCTCAACCTGCTGTCCAACGCCGTGAAATTCACCCCCCGCGGCGGCGCCGTGCGCGTGTTCGCCCGTGCCGGACGCGACTCCGAAGGCGTCGAGCGGGTCCAGGTCAGCGTCCAGGACACCGGCATCGGCATCTCGCAAGAAGACCTCGACCGCCTGGCCAGCCCGTTCGAGCAGGTCGAGAGCCAGCACGCCAAGACCCAGCAGGGCACCGGCCTCGGCCTCGCCCTCAGCAAGGCCCTGATCGCTATGCATGGCGGCACGCTCGACATCAAGAGCGAGCCCGGCAAAGGCACCACGGTGACCTTCGTCCTGGCCCTGCGCCAGGAAAGCCCGCCCGGCGCCGCGGCCCAGAGCGTGGCTAGCTGAGCACCGCCTCGTAGGCCTTGCGCGCCGCCGCCTTCAGCGTCTTGAGGCTGTCGGTCAGGGCCAGAAAGCTATCCGCATGGCCGGCCTTGGCCAGCAGGGCGCGCAAAGCCTCGGGCTCCTGCGACGGATCCTGGGCTTCGGGCAGCGCCACCTTCAGCACCTGCGACAGGTCCTGCTGCAGCGTCCACGCCGCCTCCAGGTCGCGCCCGGCGTTCTGCGTCACCAGACCCGCCTCGCGCAGGGCGATCAGCGCCTGGCCGGTGTGCGCCTTGAGCGGCCCGGCCGCCGCCGCATGGGCGATCTGCAGGTACTGAGCGGCGAACTCGATATCCACCAGCCCGCCCTTGGCCAGCTTGAGGTCCCAGAACCCCTTGGGCGGGCGCTCCTTCTCCATCAGCACGCGCATGGCCCGCACGTCCTTGGCCGTGCGCGCCGCGTCTCGCGGGCGGCGCAGGGCCGTCTCGATCGCCGCCTCCGCATCGCGCGCGAACTGCGGCGACGTCGACCACACCACCCGCGCCCGGGTCAGGGCCAGGTACTCCCAGGTATCCGCCTCCTTGGCGTAGTAGCCCTCGAACGCAGCCAGATTGACCGCCACCGGACCCTGGGTGCCGGAGGGGCGCAGGCGCAGGTCGACGTCGTACAGGCCGCCCTCGGCGGTGGGCGCCAACAGGGCCGACATCAGCCGCTGGGTGAAGCGGGTGTAGAAGGTCTCCGCCGCCCAGCCCTTGATCGCCGACTGCGCGCTCACCGCCTTGGGCCGGTAGATCGCCATCAGGTCCAGGTCCGAGCCCGCCGTCATCTCGCGCGATCCGGCCTTGCCCAGGGCCACCACCGCCACGTCGCCGGGGAAGGCGCCGCCGATCCGCTCGGCCTCGAACAGCGCCGCCGCCGCCAGGGCGCGGATGCAAGCGTCGGCCAGGTCGGCGAAGGCAGGCCCGGCGTCACCGGCGCTGGCCGAGCCGGACAGGATCTGAACCCCGATGCGGAAGGCCTGCTCTCGGTGGGACCGCCGCACCGCGTCCATCGCCCCCTCGAACCCGCCCTCGCCTTGTTTCAGCGCGTCGGCCGCCGACTGCACCAGCGCCGCCACGTCGTCGGCGTCCAGCCCGTCGTAGAAGTCGCGGTCGAGCATGGCGTCCAGCGCCGCTGGGTTGCGCGCCAGGGTCCGCGCCAGTTCGGGGGCGAAAGCCAGCACGTCCACCACCAGCTGGAACAGCTTCGGCTGGGCCAGGAACAGCGCCTGCATCTGCACCCCCGAGGTCAGGCGCGAGAAGAAGTCGGCGAAGCGCAGGAAGGCGGCGTCCGGGGCTCCGGTGGCCTGCAGCGCGTCGAGCAGCCGCGGCGCCAGGCGGGTGAACAGTTCGCGGCCGCGCTCGGTGCGGGTGGCGCCGATATGGCCGTGGTGCCAGGCGCGGATCGTCTCCGACACCTGGGCCGGCTGCGAGAAGCCCATCCGCTCCAGGGTCTTCAGCGTCTCCGGATCGTCCTCGACCCCGGTGAACACCAGACTGCCGAAGGCCGAGGACAGCTGCTCCTCCTCGGGGAAGAGCTCGCCGTAGCGCGCATTGACCCGGCGCAGCAGCGCCTCCACCCCGGCGTCGAACGTCTTCAGGCTCTTGGCCCCGTACAGCGCCGCCACCCGCTTGCGCTGGGCGTCAGCCTCCGGCAGCACATGGGTCTGCTCGTCGTCGAGCATCTGCACCCGGTGCTCCAGCGCCCGCAGCTCGGCATAGGCGGCGATCAGCTCCTCGGCCGTCCGCGGTTCCACATGCCCGGCCTGCGCCAAGGCTTTCAGCGCGTCCACCGTGCGGATCGCGCGCAGGGTCGGATCGCGCCCGCCCAGGATCAGCTGCTGGGTCTGGGCGTAGAACTCGATCTCGCGGATGCCGCCGTGGCCCAGCTTCAGATTGGCCCCGGGCGCCGACAGCCGGTCGTCGACCTTGTGCACATGGATCTGGCGCTTGATCGAATGGATGTCCGAGATCGCCCCGAAGTCGAGGTTGCGCCGCCAGACGAAGGCCTGCATCTCGCCCAGGAACGCCGCCGCCTCGAGCGCGTCACCGGCCACCGCCCGCGCCTTGATAAACGCTGCCCGCTCCCAGTTCTGGCCGACCATTTCGTAGTAATCGAGCGCCGCCGAGACTGAGACCGCGATCGGCGTCGACGACGGATCGGGGCGCAGGCGCAGGTCCACCCGAAACACATAGCCGTCTGCAGTTCTCTCATGAAGAAGCGCCGCCATCGCCTTGGTCAGGCGCACCATCGCCTCGCCCGGATCGACGCCCTCGGCCAGCGGCAGCCGCTCCGGCTCGTAGAATACCGAGATATCGATATCGCTGGAGTAGTTGAGCTCGTGCGCCCCGTGCTTGCCCAGCGCCAGCACGAACAGCCCCGGGACCGGGCCGCGCTTGTCGTCCGTCGGCGCCAACAACCGTCCGCGCTCGACTTCCCCCGCCGCGGCCGCCGCCAGGGCCGCCTGCACCGCCGCGTCGGCGAACCGGGTCAGGGCCGAGGTCACCTGCTCCAGGCTCCATACCCCGCCCAGATCGGCCAGCGCCGTCAGCAGGTGCAGGTCGCCCTTCAGCTGCCGCAGCCGCACGCGCACCTGTTCGGTATCGGCTGCATCGAGGGCCGCCGTCTCCTTGAGGATCGCCTCCAGCCGCCGGTCCGGCGCCTCCGCCAGGATTCGCTTCAGCCTCTCGGGCGGGCGCTTAGCCAAGCCGGTCAGATAGGGCGAGGCCGCGAACACCGGCGCCAGGGCCGGCCAAGCCGCCTCCCCCGCCGTATCTCCCGCCGTATCTCCCAGCGCCTCAAGCGCCCGCTTGGCCGCCCCCGCGTCGACGACGGGGCCACAGGGCTTGATACGGGCGGATAGGGCGGCGGCGGGACTCATTGCGGCACAGTGCCCGAAGGGATCGGGCCTAGCCAATCGCGAACCGAAACCCTACCTTGCGTTCATGCCCCGTTCTCCCAACACCGCGCCCGGCTTCCAGGAAGTCTCGGCCAAGTTCCTCGCCGACACCGCTCCGGCTCTGTGGACCCCGCACCGCCCCTCGCGCCCCGAGAAATCGGAGGGCGGACGCAAGTTCAAGCTGGTGTCCGACTACAGCCCCGCCGGCGACCAGCCGACCGCCATCGCCGACCTCAGCGAAGGCATCGTCCGCGGCGACACCGATCAGGTGCTGCTGGGCGTCACCGGCTCGGGCAAGACCTTCACCATGGCCAAGGTGATCGAGGAGACCCAGCGCCCGGCGCTGATCCTGGCCCACAACAAGACCCTGGCCGCCCAGCTCTACAGCGAGTTCAAGAGCTTCTTCCCCGACAACGCGGTCGAGTATTTCGTCAGCTACTACGACTACTACCAGCCCGAGGCCTACGTCCCCCGGACCGACACCTACATCGAGAAGGACAGCTCGATTAACGAGCAGATCGATCGCATGCGCCACTCGGCGACGCGGGCGATCCTGGAGCGCGACGACGTGATCGTGGTCGCCTCGGTCAGCTGCATCTACGGCATCGGCTCGGTGGAGACCTACACCGCCATGACTTTCACCCTCGCCGTCGGCGATCGGGTGGACGAGAAGAAGATGCTCGCCGACCTGGTGGCCCAGCAATACAAGCGCAACGATGCCGCCTTCGAGCGCGGGACGTTCAGGAAGCGCGGCGACGTGCTGGAAATCTTCCCCGCCCACTACGAGGACCGCGCCTGGCGCGTGTCGCTGTTCGGCGACGAGGTCGAGGCGATCCAGGAATTCGACCCGCTGACCGGCAGGAAGACCGCCGACCTGCCGTCGATCAAGATCTACGCCAACTCCCACTACGTCACGCCGCGGCCGACGCTGAAGCAGGCGATCAACCACATCAAGGACGAGCTCAAGGGCCGCCTCGACTGGATGGTGGCCAACGGCAAGTTGCTGGAGGCCCAGCGCCTGGAACAGCGCACCAACTTCGACGTCGAGATGATGGAGACCACCGGCTCCTGCGCCGGGATCGAGAACTACAGCCGCTACCTGACCGGCCGCCAGCCGGGCGAGCCGCCGCCGACCTTCTTCGAATACATCCCCGACAACGCCCTGCTGTTCATCGACGAGAGCCACCAGACCATCCCGCAGATCGGCGCCATGTACAAAGGCGACCGCAGCCGCAAATTCACCCTGGCCGAGTACGGCTTCCGCCTGCCCTCGGCGATGGATAACCGCCCGCTGATGTTCGAGGAGTGGGAGGCGATGCGGCCGCAGACGGTCAGCGTCTCGGCCACCCCCGCCAAGTGGGAGCTGGAGCAGGCGGGCGGGGTGTTCACCGAGCAGGTTATTCGCCCCACGGGCCTGATCGATCCGCCGGTGGAGATTCGCCCGGTCACCGCCCACGGCGCCAGCCAGGTCGACGACGTCATCGCCGAGGTGCGCGACACCGCCAAGAAGGGCTACCGCACCCTGGTCACCGTCCTGACCAAGAAGATGGCCGAGGACCTCACCGAGTACATGCACGAGCAGGGCCTGCGCGTGCGCTACATGCACTCCGACATCGACACCATGGAGCGGATCGAGATCATCCGCGACCTGCGCCTGGGCGCCTTCGACGCCCTGGTCGGCATCAACCTGCTGCGCGAGGGCCTAGACATCCCCGAGTGCGGCCTGGTGGCCATCCTCGACGCCGACAAGGAAGGCTTCCTGCGTTCGGAGACCAGCCTGATCCAGACCATCGGCCGCGCCGCGCGCAACATCGACGGCCGGGTGGTCCTCTACGCCGACACCATCACCGGCTCGATGGAACGGGCCATCGCCGAGACCAACCGCCGGCGCGAGAAGCAGAACGCCTACAACCTCGAGCACGGCATCACGCCCGAGAGCGTCAAGCGCGACATCAAGGACATCATGGACAGCCCCTACGAACGGGGCGACCGGGTCACCGTGCCGGTCGGCGTGGCCGAGGAGAACAAGCCGTTCCTGGGCAACAACTTCAAGGCGACCCTGCGCGACCTGGAAGACCGCATGCGCAAGGCCGCCTCGGACCTGGAGTTCGAAACCGCCGCCCGCCTGCGCGACGAGATCAAGCGCCTAAAGCTGCTCGACCTTGAGTTCGCGAATGAGCTGATGACCGCGCCGGGCGAGACGGTGGACCGGCAAGCGGTCAAGAAGGTCAAGGCCGAGGCGCGGGCCGAAGCGCAGGAGCGGTTCCGCAAGGGGCGGCTTTAACGCCGCTCTCTGACCATCGCCGCCTGTCTACAGGCAGGCGAGAACACCACCTCGTCGTCGCCGTCCTCGAACGCCCGCGCGCACATCCGCGCCTGCATCTGGGCGGCGCGCAGCATGCCCTGGCATTCGCCGGTGTCGGCCAGGGGATCGCCCATCCGTTCGGCGCGGCGGCACATCGGCACGGTGATGCGGAAGCCGGCCGGTTCGGGCGGGGCGTCGAAGCGCGGGTCGTCGGGGGCGTAATCCCCAGCGCGGCGGGACTCGATGAAGCGGCCGTCGTCGCGCTCGCCGTAAGGATCGGCGCGCAGGTCTAGCGTCGGCCGCTGGCGCGAGGGCGGCGGCGGGCGCGGCGTCGGGTCCTGGACCCGCAGCAAGCGGGCGGGCGGCGGTTGCGTGGCGGGGGCCTGCGGTTGCGGCCTAACGATGGGCGCGGCTAGGGCCTCGGCGACCATCTGCGGCTGGACCGGCATCACCTCCAGCTTTTCCGCCTGCAGCGGCAGCTTGGGGATGTCGGCGTCGTAGGCCTGGACCTTGATGGTACGAGTCGAGGCGACGGGCGCCGGGGCCTTGGTCGGCAGGCGATGCGGCGTCGGCTCGCCCCACACCAGCGAGACGCCGAGTCCGGCGCCGAGGATGGCGGGGATCACCAGGCTGAAGACATGCTCGCGCATCGCGGTCCGGCGGTTGCAAAGATCGAAGCGCACAGCCTGGCGCCCGCCGCCTGAACGGAAGCTGACAAAGCTTGGCCTTGGCGGCTTTAGCCCTTGGGCGGCGATCCGCTTTCCGCCGGCGGCGGCTCGGAGGCCGCCGGCGCGCTCGAGGCGGCGACGGGCGGCGCCTCGGCCGGGCGATTGATCATAGTCTCCAGCTTGCCCTTCAACGGGGCCTTGGGGATCACCGGATCGTAGGCCTCGACCTGCAGACCGCGCGAAGACGCCCCGTCGGCGTCATCCGCCTTCTTGTGGCAGGCGCTCAGAGCCAGCAGCGCCGTCCCCGCGATCAGCGTCGCTCGCAGCATCCTCAGTTCCCCGCCATCGAACAGTAGTTCCAGCCCACATGCGGATAGCGCATGCACCAGGCGGCGATCGGCTCGTCGCCCCCCTTGTCGATGCGCAGGTCGACGGCGGTGTTGAGCACCGCCGCCGGTCCCTTGGCCTTGAGGTCGATGCGGCGCAGGTCGTCGACATAGAAGTCGCTCTCGAAGAAGCGGCCCGGCGTGCGCTTGCCGAACTTGTCCACGTCGGTCCCGTAGAGGTCGAAGGTCAGCACCGTGGCGCCCGGCGGCAGGTCCGCCGCGCCCGCCTGCACCGCTCGGGCCAGTTGCCGCACCGCCCGCGAAGACGCCCGGATGGTGTCTCCGGCCAGATCCGGTTCGGCGATGCGGGCGATCAGCCGCACGCCCTTTTCGGTGGGCTGCAACCCGGTGATGATCGGGTCGGCCTTGATCAACGAGGCGGGCGCCGGGCCTTCCGCCACGGCGCTGCGCGCGCAGGCGGACAACGCCAACACCGCACCCGCGAACAGGGCGGCCGCGCGCATCGTGGTTAAGATCGTGCAAGGCATCTGCGACATTTCAGCCCGATTCACCCCCCTAGGCGACCAGGGTCTCGTATTTGTCGCAGTGGAAGACCATTGTTCGCCTGTCAGGTGAAAAAATTCCGGTCGTGAGCATAGCTGCACCGTAGTATCGACAGCGTCGGCTGAACTGGGGTTAGGGACTGGTGGGGACTCTGAGACAAGACCTGCGGGGACCGTTGGGTTACGTCCTGGGCGTAGCTGTATTCCTGCTTGCCTTGGGCGTCACGTCGTCGACCGCCTGGTTCCAAATACATTATCCCTATTTGGCCTATCTGCTGGCGGCTCTGGCGACTTGTTATGCAGCCGGGCTCGGCCCTGCGGCGCTCGTCGCCGCCATGACCTCCGTCGTGGTCTTCTTCACCCGCGCTCCGCCCCGTTTCTTCGACGACTCCTCGCCGGTGGCCAGTTCGGCCGTGCTGCTCGTGGTCATTCTGGGCTGCGCCTGGGTGCTGTCCGCCCTGCTCACCTCCCGCGACCGTCTGGAGCAGGAGCGCGAGCGCTACGCCCGTCTGGCGGAGAGCCGCGACCTACTCTACCGCGAGATGCAGCACCGGGTGTCCAACAACATCCAGATCGTCTCGGGCCTGCTGCGCCTGCAAAGCCAGGGCCTGAGCGACGCCGGGGCCAAGCGCGCCCTCACCGAGGCCTCCAGCCGCATCGCCCTGATCGCCCGCATCCAGCGCCAACTGCACGACAGCACCGGCAGCCCGACCCCCTTCCGCCAGTTCGCCGAGGAACTGCTGACCGACGCGCTGGGCGCGGCCGGCGTCCAGGGCATCGCCGTGGAGATCGTCGGCGGCGAGGGCATGCTGCACCCCGATCAGGCGACCCCGGTGTCCCTGGTCATGCTGGAATGCGTCAACAATGCCCTCGAGCACGCCTTCGTCCCCGGCCAGGAAGGCATCGTCCGCGTGGTCCTCGCCAGGGAAGGCGACAAGCATGTGCTGACGGTGGGCGACAACGGCAAGGGCCTGCCCAAGGGCTTCGACGCCGACGCCGGCAAGAGCCTGGGTCTGAAGATCGTGCGCACAATGGCCGCCCAGCTAAACGGCGACTTCTCCATCGCGCCGCAGCAGCCCGGCGCCCTGTGCACCCTGCACTATCCGGACCTGCCCTGAGCATTTCTTCTGCGCAATAACATTGCAATGTTGACATAAACAGAGGTCGGGATAAGCCTGTGCGGACGGGCCGCCTCCTGCGGGGGTCCCGCACCGCCCCCCGCAGGAGGCTGCTCTCCAAACCCTAGGCCTCGTAGCCGGCCGGCGGTCCTTGCCGGCGAATCCAGCAGGCGATGGCCCAGGCCTGGCTGTCCAGGCGGATCAGGCGCAGGGCCTCGTCGGGCGAGACCCAGATCAGCTTGTGATCGTCCTCGACCTTGCTGGCCGGATCGTAGCCCTCTGCGGTGGCGGTCATCAGCACGCAGCGGTTGTTGACCGGCTCGCCGTCGGCCTTGACCATGTAGTGATCGGCGCGCGCCAGTTCGTCGCCTGCGGTGACGATCAGGCCGGTCTCCTCGACCACCTCGCGCGCCAGGGCCCGAGCGTCGCTTTCGCCCGGTTCGATGGCGCCGCCCGGCAGGTCGTAGATCGGCGGCAGGTTCTCGCGGCTGACGCAGATCAGCGCGAGCTGGCCGCGCCGCTCGACCACGGCGAACACCGCCGGGCGGTCACGGTATTTCACGTCGGGCTCAGTGGCCTCCGTAGAGGAGATCGTAGGCGTCGCCCGCCTTGCCGGCTTCCACGTCGGTGGCGGCCACTCCAGGATATCCAACGACCATCTTGCCGGAGGCGTTCCAGGCGTCGGTCACCAGATCGCGCAGTTCCGCCGCGCCCTCGGCGATGCGCGCGGTGATGAAGGCGATTCCGCGCGGGTCGCCGTCCTTCAGCCCGCCGTCGTTCCACAGCTGGTACAGCGGCTCGACGTATTGGGCCTCGTTGACCAGATAGGCGCCGACCATCTCGTTGATGTTGCAGGCACCGCACCCGGCGTAGGGTCGCATCGCCGCCTTCACCGCCTCGAACTTGATGTTGTTGTTGACGAACTCGCCCTCCACCGGACCGTGGATGCGCTCGGTGGTGTAGCCCTTGGGGTTCGGGCCGTTACCCCAGCCGTTGTAGTGGTAGGTCATGTGCAGGGGCTGGCTGGCGTCGCCGACGAAGTGCGACCAGTAGCCCAGCTCGAACAGCAGCTGCTGCTCGCGCCGGATCCGGTCACGCCGCAGCCACGCTCTGTGCGCCTTGTTCTTGGTGGTTTTCTCGCCGTAGCTGGCCGCGCGCCAATAGGCGAAATCCTTGGTCAGCTGCTGATAGCCCTCGATGATGTTGTAGGGCAGGTAGCCGCCCTTCCAGCTATCCTGGCCCACCGCCTGCAGCTGCTTCTCGTACTCGGCCCGCGTCACCGGCAGCTTGGCGAGCAGCGGGCCGCCGAGGATCTTCATGTTCTCGTCGCCGTCGGCAAAGTGCCCGGGGTCGCGATCCTGGTCGTGGGTCCGGCCTGAGCCGCGGGACCTGTCGGGGTCGCGGGCCCACTCGCCGACATCGCTGACCGCCTGCGGCGCGCGCAGGAAGGCCGGTAGGGTCGTGGGCAGGGTCGAAATCCCCAGCTGCCCGATCCAGCGGTGGCCCACGTCTTCCCAGGCCAGGGCCTGCCCGGCCCAACTCAAGCTGAGGGTCAGGGCGGCGAGCGCCGCGAGGTGTCGGGGATGGCGGGCCATGGGGCGCTCCGGCGGCGGACCTTACGAGGGGCGGTCCTAGCAAGGCTCTGCGACAGTCCCGTGGCGGGCGCAAGCGCAAAGCATGGCGCTCAAGCAGCGAAGCGATAGCGCGACCAAAATGCGCTAGTCGGTGATGCGCAATGCCGCCTCGACGCGGGTCACCCATGCCTGGATGGCCGGATAGCGCGCCAGGTCGAAGCCGCCCTCGTCGGCCACGCGGGTGTAGGCCACCAGGGCCACGTCGGCGAGGCTGAGGTGGTCGCCCACCAGGAACGGCGTCTCGCTCAGCTGCAGCTCGAGCCGCTCCAGCGCCGCCTCGCCGCGCTCCATGATGCGCGCCTCGACCTCGTCGGGTCCCTTGCCCAGCATCAGGCGATGGAAGCGGGCGACGGCTATGTAGGGCTCGTGGCTGTACTGCTCCCAGAACAGCCATTCGAACATCTTGGCCCGCTCGTACGGATCCTTGGGGATCAGGTTCGACCCGTCGGCGAGATGCAGGATCACCGCATTGGACTGCGCCAGCACGCGCCCGTCCTCCAGCACCACCGTCGGCACCTGTCCGGCCGGGTTCATGGCCAGGAACGCCGGCGTGCGCGAGCCGCCGGTCATGACGTCCACCTCCGTCCACTCGAACGGCAGGCCCAGCTTCTGGGCGGTCCATTTGATTTTCAGGCAGTTGCCCGAGCGGCTGTAGCCATGGATGTGCAGGGTCATGCAACAACCTTAAGCGCGGCCTTGGCCACGGGACAAACCGCAAAAACTCAACCGAGCCTCAGATCCGCTCACCTGACCGGATTCAGCGCGACGCCGTCTTCGGTCTGTAGCGGTCCGCCCAAGACTGGAAGCCTTCGCGGTTGGGCATCTTCACCAGCGGCAGGGTCTTGGCGTCGAGCCTGGCGTTGGCCGGCACGATGCCGTCGACCGACAGCAGATAGGCGACCACCGCATAGACGTCGTCGTTGCTCAGCGACTGCGGCGCCGGCCACGGCATCGCCCGGCGCACATAGTCGAACACCGTGGTGGCGTAGGGCCAGAAGCTGGCCACGGTCTTGATCGGCTTGTCCGTCGTCAGGCTGCCGACCCCGCCGGTCAGCCGGTCGTTGGGCCCGCCCGCCCCTGCCGCGTTGTGACAGACCTGGCACTGCTGAGCGAACACCACCGCTCCCTGCGCCACCGTGCCCGAGCCCTTGGGCAGGGTCGAGCCATCCGGCGGCACGGAGATATCGACCGCCTGGATTTCCGCGGGCGTCGCCGGCCGTCCCAGGTGCGGGGTTTCCGCCGCCGAGGCCGCGCCGCCGATCAGAGCGGCAGCGACGACGAGAGCCCTAAGCGTAGACATGCTTGATGCTCCCGCCCGCTTCGACCTGCCAGGCATTGATCGCGTTGTAGTGGTAATTCTGGCCCGGCGCGTACTGCGCCAGCCAATCGGCGCGCACCGGCTGTACGTCGCCGGTCTCTTCGGTCGCCCGGCTCAGCAGCAGGCTCGGCCCCCCGGCCCAGCGCCACGGCGCGCGGAACCGCGTCACGGCCTTGGGCAGCACCGGCCCGTTCAGCGCCGCCTCGGCCCAGCTATTGCCGCCGTCCGCCGACACCTCGACGCGCGCCACCCGGCCCGCCCCAGACCAAGCCACGCCGCTGATCTCATACAGACCCTGGCCGGACATCGTCATCCCGAAGGACGGCTTGGTGATCACCGACTTCACGCCCATGCCGAACTGGAACTGGCGCGCTTTGCCGTCCCGCATCAGCTCGGTGTACTTCGAGGTTTCGTCCTTGGTGTAGGTCGGGCCGGCCGTCAGCTTCAGCCGCCGCAGCCATTTGACGTTCATATTGCCTTGGAAGCCGGGGACCAGCAGCCGCATCGGGAAGCCCTGCTCGGGCCGGATCGGTTCGCCGTTCTGGTAGAGCGCGATCATCGCGTCATCCATGCACTTCCACAGCGGCACGCTGCGGCTCATGCCCGCCGCGTCGGCGCCTTCGGCCAGAAGCCAGGTCGCCTTGGGGTCGATGCCCGTCTCGTCCAGCAGCGACGAGACCGGAATGCCCGTCCATTCCGAGCACGACAGCAGGCCGTGCAGGCCGCCGGCCGTGTTCTGCGCCGCGGCCGGAGCGATCATGCCGCCGCTGTTGCCGGCGCATTCGACGAAGTGGATCCGGCTCTGCATCGGGTAGCGCATGAGCGCATCGAGGCTGAACACCAGCGATTGTTTGACCAGTCCGTGCACGATCAGGGTGTGCGCCGCCGGATCGATGTCCGGGATGCCGTTGTGATGCCGCTCGAAGTGCAGTCCCGCCGGGGTGATCGAACCCTCCAGCCGCTCCAGCGGCGTACGCGAGGCGCCCGTGCCGGGACGGTCGGGCAAGGCGCCGATGGTCCGCTTGATGCCCTCGCGCCAGTGCGCCGGCGTCCCGTATCCGGAGAAGGCCGCACCGGGGACTTTCATACCGTCGGGCGAGCCCGCCCCGATCGGATCGGCGGCCCGGGCCGCGAACGCCGCCCCCAGCCCCCCCGCCAGAACCCCGCCGCGCAGCAGCATCCGCCGGTGCAGCAGGCCGCCGCCGGCCACCTGTTCCTCAGTGTCTCCGAGTCCGGATCCGCTCATCCCGCACCACCCTTAAACCGTCCCCGAAACACGATCAGAACACGTTCGGAGCCCGATGCCAAAGCTGTGGGCAATTGGGGGCAGGCTGTGGGGCGTGACTCCATCAGGGGTTGATCCGACCCCGCCCGGGCGGGTAGGAGTCCCCTCATCCAGGCCGACCGGGCCGCCACTGTCGTTAAAAACACGTGATAACCGGACTCGTCGCCGCGCTGGCGCTCGCCGCTAGCCCCGCTCCCGCACAAGCCTCCACCCCGGTCCAAACCCCGGCCTCCGATCCGATGGGAGACATCATCCAGGCAGTGCGCGGCGCGGTCGACGAGACGGTCGCCCGGGTCGAGACCCAGCTCAAAGCCACCCTCTATCATGTCGGCGCCCGCGGCGTCGGCCAGCGCGATTCGCTCGGTTGCCGCCCCACCGCCATGCGCACCGTGGCCACCGACCCCAAGGTCTTCCCCCGCCGCAGCATCCTGTTAATCAAGGAAACCGTCGGCCTGAAGATGCCCGATGGCTCGGCCCACGACGGCTACTGGTATGCGTCGGACGTCGGCGGGGCCATCAAGGGCGCCCGCATCGACCTGTTCACCGGTGTCGGCGCGACCTCGATGAAGGCCCTGCAGGCGCTGAACATGACCACCATCAGCGCGGTCAAGGTCGGCGTCTTCGAAGGCTGCCCCACCAGCGCCGCCCCGACCATGGTCGCCTCGAACGAACGCTAGGCCTTCTTCCGGCGCCTGAGCCAGAAGACCCCTCCTCCCAAGAGAATCACCCCGCCGCCGGCAAGCATCGCGGCCGGGATTCCCGCGACCGCGTGGACCGAGCCGGACGCATCGGCCGCGTCGTTGCGCGCGGTCAGGCGATAGACGTGCAGGCTCCACCGGGTCTGGTCCTCGTCGACGAAGCCGGGCGTCGTCGGCAGGCCGATCACCTGGCCATCGCGGATCAGCAGGTAGTCGCTGGCGCCGGGCGCCGCCTGCCAGTCCAGGGTCACGACGCCGGGCGCGGTCCAGCTGGCCTTGAAGCCCCGCGGTTTGGCGGGAGCCTCGGCGCCCTGGGTGCGCTCGCTGCGCAGGACCGGGCGGTCGAAGGGGAAGGTCTCCTTGGCCACGCGCGGGTCGGTCAGGCCGTTGGTCATGAACTCGATGATCGCCTGGCGCGTGCTCTGCTCGATCGGCAGCTGGTACTTGTCGGTCGTGCCCGGCATCGGGTCGGCCTCTGCCTTGGGCGCGGCGTAGTGGTTCAAGACCTCGGCCAGGGTGTGGAACTCGCCGGTGTGCATGAAGCTGGAGCGCAAGGCGACGTTGCGCAGGGTCGGCGTCTTCATCGCCCCGGCTTGCGCCTTGTCGCCGGTGACCTTCTGGCGTCCAGGGTCCTGGAAGGCGCGCCGCACGCCGACGTTGTGAAACAGGTTGTCGGTGAACAGCGGCGGGATGTGGCAGACGGTGCAGCGCGCGCTCTTCAGCCAGACCAGGCCCTGTTGGATGGTCGGGTCGATCGGCTGGCCCGGCTTCGTGCCGAGATCGTAAGGCGTCTGGTCGGCCACCAGGGTCCGCTCGTAGGTGGCGATGGCCATGGCCACGCGGCCGGGGGTGATGGCGGAGTCGCCGAAGGCGGCGGTGAACAGAGCCGGATAGCGCGGATGGCGGTCCAGCGCCGCCTTCATGTCGGGCGGGATGCGGGTCGCCAGCGCCAGGGGCCGGGAGACCTTCAGCTTGGTGGAGACGTCGGCCCAGCCGCGCGCGTCCTTGGCCATTTCGGCCGGGTTCTGCAGCGGGCCCATCACCTGGTTCTCCAGGGCGCCGCCGCTGGCGATCACGCCGGCGCCCGAGACCGGATCGACCACCCGCCGGCCGGCGCGGCCGTCCCAGAACATGGTCGGGGACCAGATGTTGCCGAAGTAGCTGGGGGCCGTGCGATCGCCGACCTGGGGCTTCATGCCGAACAGGGCGTGCTTGGCGGCCATGCCGTGCGCGTCCATGTGCGGTTCGCCCGGCGAGCCGAAGCTGTCGTCGTCGGTGCCGAACACCCCGTCCTTGCCGGGATAGACCCCCTCGCGCGGATCGCCGCCGCCCTTGCCGGGCCGGTGGCAGGTGCCGCAGGCCACGGTGTTGTCGCTGGAAAGCTGCTCGTCCCAGAACAGAATCTTGCCCAGCACCCGCTTGGGTTCGGTGATCGGGTTCTCGGCGGGGACCGGCACCGGCGGCAGCTGCGCCAGGGCGACGCCGGACGCCAGCGTGGTCGCCGTCGCCAATACCGCCAGACATTTCCGCAGCCGCTTCATAAGATACATTTAAAATATTGCAATTGAGGGATCAACTCGTATTCTCGCGCCATGCGGCTGACCAGCTACACAGACTTTTCGCTGCGGGTGTTGATCTACCTCGCCCTCAACCCGGACCGGCGCCCGACCATCGCCGAGATCGCCGACCGTTACGCCATCTCTCGCACGCACCTGATGAAGGTGGTCCATCAACTCGGGGTCGCCGGCTACATCGAAACCGTCCGCGGCAAGAACGGCGGGCTGAAACTGGCCCGCGACATCGAGACCCTGACCGTCGGAGAGGTGGTGCGCCGCACCGAGCCGGACCTGCATCTGGTCTCCTGTTTCGAGGTCGCCGCAGCGCCCGGCTGCGTGATCGCGCCCGCCTGCCGTCTGAAGGGCAAGCTGCACGAAGCCCGCGCGGCGTTCCTGCGCGTGCTGGACGACTGCACCCTGGCCGAGGTGGTGGGGAACCGTGACGCGCTGAGCACGCTGCTGGCGTCTTAGCTGCGCTGCACAAGCCTATAGAATTCAACCCTTGGCCCGTGGCGGCCCAGACGGTACTAGGGCGCGCTCCCGTAATGTCAGGATCACCATGACGGACACCGCTCAGGCCGCGACGGCCCCGGTCAACAGCCCCTACCACCACGAGACGGTGACCTGGGTGAAGCATTGGACCGACCGCCTGTTCAGCTTCGGCCTGACCCGGCCGTCGTCGTTCCGCTTTCGCTCGGGCGAGTTCGTGATGATCGGCCTGACGGGCGAAGGCAAGCCGGTGATGCGCGCCTATTCGATTGCCTCGCCCAACTACGCCGAGGAGTTGGAATTCCTGTCGATCGCGGTGCCCGACGGCCCGCTGACCTCCAAGCTGGTCAAGATCCAAGTGGGCGACACCGTGCTGGTGGGCAAGAAGCCCGTCGGCACCCTGGTGCATGACGCGCTGAAGCCCGGCAAACGCCTGTGGCTGTTCGGCACCGGCACCGGCCTGGCCCCCTGGCTCAGCGTCGCCCGCGACTACGAAACCTACGACAAGTTCGAACAGGTGATCGTGGGACACGGCGTCCGCGAAGTGAACGAGCTGTGCTACCGCGAGCTGTTCACCCAGGACATCAAGGAAGACGAGCTGATCGGCGAGATGGCGTCCGGCCAGCTGGTCTATTACCCGACCGTCACCCGCGAACCGTTCGAGCGCCAGGGCCGGCTGACCGCCCTGATCGAGAGCGGCCAGATTTTCAAGGACCTGGGCCTCGAGCAGACCAAGTTCGACCCCGAGCATGATCGGGTGATGCTGTGCGGCAGCATGGAGATGATCAAGGACATGGCGCACCTGTGCGAAGCCCATGGCATGATCGAGGGCTCCAACGCCGAGCCGGGCGATTTCGTGCTCGAACGGGCCTTCGTCGGTTAATATAACGGCGATATCCGTAAGTCTTTTCGCGCCGGGATGCACTATTGGCGCGATGGCCTGAACGTAGTTTCGCAGATTTTTGAACGCGATGTGCGGGCTCAACTCTGCAACTCCCTCTCGCTCTAGCTTGTTAGCCCTGCTGAACGACTGGATCGGGTCCAGTCCGACGGAGGTAATCCCATGCGACATTCCCTGATGCTGTTCTCGGCCATCGCTCTGCTGGCCGTCTCGGCCGGCGCCCCAGCACAGGCCCAGAAACTCGACGCCAACGGCCAGTTCGCCAAGGCCGAGGTCTGCGGCGGGTTCAGCGCGGCGGTGGCCAAGCTCGACTCCAACGGCAAGTGCCGCGACGCGGCGGGCCACTTCGCCAAGGCGGAAATATGCGGCGGCGGCGGCAGCGTGATCGCCAAGTCCGGCGGCTCGATGATGGCCAAGCCCGGCGGCGCGATGACGGCCGGCAACAAGCCGTCCAATTCCGTCGCCCCGGCCGCCACGGCGACCACCCGGGCCAAGATCCCGGAGCGCTGCAAGAACGACAAAGGCCAGTTCGCCAAGTGCGGCTCGAAGGGTTCGCACCCGGCGTAGGGGCTGCCCTCACCCGCTCTCGCGGACATCCTCCGGCTCGGGCTCCGGGTCCAGCCAGGACACGGTGTAGCGGGTCGGTCCCGGAGGATCGCCGCGCGCCTTGGCGGCCTCGGCGCGGCGGCCGCGCCGGGCGGTGACGGCGAGGCGGGCGGCGATCCTGAGGCTTGGGGGTTCGGGATTGGCAACCGGCGGCGGCGTGGGCAGATCGTCCAGCAGGGCCGCGAGCGGCGCCCCCGCCTGCCCGCCTTGGATTTCGGTCCGCGCCCAGGCCTCCAGCGCCAGCCGCGACCAGTCCAACGGCAGGCCGATGTCGGCGCAGATGCGGGCGAGGATTTCGCTGATGGGACGGTCGAGCAGGTCGCCGTAGAGGTCGATATCGTCGAGCCGGTCGCCGGCCTCGGCCACCAGGGCGTCGACGGCGGACGCGTCGTCGACGTGCTCGGCCTCGGCGGCGCGCTCGACGATCCGCTCGACGCGGGCCTTGTACCCGCTCTACATCGCCAAGGTGGAGCGGAAGGGGCGGACGCGGGCGGAGGTGGACGAGGTGATCCGCTGGTTGACGGGGTACAGCCAGGGGGAGCTGGAGGCGCGGGTGGCGGACGAGTCGGATTTCGAGACGTTTTTCGCTGAGGCGCCGGGGATGAATCCGGCGCGGGCGCAGATCACCGGGACGATCTGCGGGGTGCGGATCGAGGCGATCGAAGAGCCGCTGATGCGGGAGATCCGCTACATGGACAAGCTGGTGGACGAGCTGGCCAAGGGGCGGGCCATGGGGAAGATTTTGCGGGGGTAGTCCGTCCCTGCGGCGGCACACCCCCTTCCCCCTTCAGGGACCTCCCCCGCTCGGGGGGGGGATTCCCTTGCCTACATCCTATGGTCGCGGACGCAGACGCTCTCCTTGAGGTCCATCGGCCCGGGCAGGCGGTTGAAGCGGACGGTGGTGGTCCAGGGGGCGGTGTAGGTCTTGGGGTCGTCGATGGTGATGGCGTCGGTGAGGACCTTGCCGCCGGGGCCCATGCTGAGGCGCTCGGTCACCTTCATGTCGTCGGAATGTGGCAGGCCGGCCTTGTCGAGCCAGGTGCGGTGGTCGTTGTTGATGGTCTCGACCACCAGGGTCCTGCCCTCCCAGTGGCCGGCGGAGTCGCCCAGCCATTTGGGGTCGTCCGGGTCTGCCCTGCCCTGGTCGATGTAGATCAGGCGCTGGGTGTGGTTGGCTTCCTGGACCAGATCGACCTGGCCGTTGGCCTGCAGGATCAGCAGGGGATAGGGCGCGAACATCAGCCGGACGGCGCCGTGCGGCAGGCAGGCGTCGATCGGGTCGTGCACGTCGCGCTTGGCGGCGCGGTCGGCGACGCGCTGGTCGTAGATCTTGCGCGCCTCGGGCCGCAGGGGCGGAAGCGCGCCCTTGTCGGTCTTGATGGCGGGCACAAAGCGGGTGACCCGCCACATGCCGGTGAAGTCCGGGTGATCGGCGGCCTGGGCCGGTTGCGAGACGGCGGCGAGCGCGCAGGCGGCGACGCCGGCCGCGATGACTGACTTGAACATGATCTTTTCCCCTGCCCCTGGTTATCGAACCGAGGTGTGGCCTTCGGCGTCCGAGGCGTTGCGGTTGTTTTCTTCGCAGACGTATTCCGAGATGCGGTGGCCGTTGTCCCAGTTCTGGTAAATCTTGGCGGTCCACGGCCGGGTGTAGGCGACCGGATCGTCGAAGGTCATGGTGTCTTCGAGGTTCTTGCCGTCGTTGATCTTGCGGATGCGCTCGGTGACCTTCAGCTCGTCGGAGTGCGGCGTGCCGAGCTGATCGATGATGCCGAAGCTGGAGATGCCCTTGGAATTGACCACCAGGGTGTCGCCTTCCCAGTGGCCGACCGAATAGCCGTTCAGCGTGAGCGGGACCTTGGCCGGCATCTTCTGGTCCATGTGGATCAGGCGGACGTTGTGGTTGACCGCGAACAGGAAGGCGACCGTGCCCTTGGTCTGCACGACCTGGACGCCGTAGGGGGCGATCATCAGGCGCGGCAGGCCGTGAGGCATGCAGTTGGTCGACGGATCGGCGTGGGGCTTGTTGTTGATCTGGGCGTCGACGGCGGCGTCGAACTTGGCTTTGCCCCAGGGGGTGAAGGGCGGCATCACGTCGCCCTCCTGCCAGGTGATCTCGCTGTCGGGGATGTCGTCGGGCTGGCCGCGGCCGAGATGGGGCTTGAACTCGCGGGTCAGGTGGGCGCGGCTGGCGGCCATCCAGGTGCCCTGGAAGTTGCGCGGGTCCTTGGGAGGCGTGGCCCCGGTGGGAGCCTGGGCAGTGGCCGGGGCGGCGGCGGCCAGGGCCAAGGCGGCGAAGGCCGCCAGGGCGACGGTGGGGGGTTTCCTCGACATGACGTCAGTCCTTTTTCTGGTGGACGTTTGGTCTCGGCCTCGCAGACGATACATATGGACGTGTCATGTCAATGTGGTGTTGGCGGTTTGCCAGCCCGCCCTGCCCGGCTAAAACCCCGGCCATGCTGCGCCTCTCCGAACTGAAACTGCCGCCCGGCCATCCGCCCGAGGCGCTGCGCGAGGCGGTGCTGGCGCGGCTGGGGGTCGATGAGAGCGCGCTGATCGCGTTCAGCGTGGTCCGGCGAGCGCATGACGCGCGCAAGAAGTCGGCCGTGCTGATGGTCTATTCGGTGGACGCCGAGGTCGCGGACGAGGCGGCGGTGCTGGCGCGTGGGCCGGTGCAGACGCGCATCGCGCCGGATACGGCCTATCGGTTCGTGGCCACGGCGCCCAAGGCGTTCACCCGGCCGGTGGTGATCGGGGCCGGGCCGTGCGGGCTGTTCGCCGGACTGCTGCTGGCCCAGATGGGGCTTCGGCCGATCATCGTCGACCGGGGCAAGGTCGTGCGCGAGCGGACCAAGGATACCTGGGGCCTATGGCGCAAGGGGGTGCTGGACCCGGAGTCGAACGTTCAGTTTGGCGAGGGCGGGGCCGGGACCTTCTCCGACGGCAAGCTCTACAGCCAGATCAAGGACCCGCGGCATCTGGGGCGCAAGGTGCTGACCGAGTTCGTCAAGGCCGGGGCGCCGGCGGAGATCCTGACCGAGGCGCATCCGCACATCGGCACCTTCCGCCTGGTGGGGATGGTCGAGGAGATGCGGCGGACCATCGAGGGGCTGGGCGGGGAATACCGCTGGCAAAGCCGAGTCGAGGACCTGCTGGTCGAGGGGCCGGATCGGCGGGTGGCGGGCGTCAAGCTGGCGGGCGGCGAGGTCATCGCCGCTGACCATGTGGTGCTGGCCGTGGGGCACAGCGCGCGCGACACCTTCGAGATGCTGCACGGGCGCGGGGTGCATATCGAGGCCAAGCCGTTCTCGATCGGGCTGCGCATCGAGCATCCGCAGTCATGGATCGACAAGGCCCGGTTCGGGCCGTGCGCCGGGCATCCGGACCTGGGGGCGGCGGACTATGCCCTGTCCCATCACTGCTCCAACGGGCGGACGGTCTACAGCTTCTGCATGTGCCCGGGCGGGACGGTGGTGGCTGCGGCGTCCGAGCCTGGGCGGGTGGTGACCAACGGCATGAGCCAGTATTCGCGCAACGAGCGCAACGCCAACGCCGGGATCGTGGTGGGGGTGACGCCGGAGGCGGACTTTCCGGGGCATCCGTTGGCCGGGGTGGAGCTGCAACGGCGCTGGGAAGCGGCGGCGTTCGTGGCGGGCGGGTCGGGCTATCAGGCGCCCGGGCAGAGAGTGGCGGACTTCATCGCGGGCGTGCCGAGCCAGGCGCTGGGGGCGGTGGAGCCGTCGTACAAGCCGGGAGTGACGCTGACCGACCTGGCGTCGTGTTTGCCAAGCTACGCGGTTGAGGCGATCCGCGAGGCGCTGCCGGTGTTCGGGCGGCAGATCCCAGGCTACGACGCGGCCGACGTGATGCTGACCGGGGTGGAGACGCGGACGTCGTCGCCGGTGCGGATCACGCGCGGGGCGGATTTCGAGAGCCTGAACACCCCCGGCCTGTACCCCGCCGGTGAAGGCGCGGGGTATGCCGGGGGCATCCTGTCGGCGGCGGTCGACGGCATCAAGGTCGCCGAGGCGGTGGCCCTGAGCATCTCAGCCGCAGCGGCGGGTTAGTCCTTGGGCGCGCGGGGCAGTTTGCGCACCCCGGGTTCGCGGTCCCAGTAGCGCTTGCCGGCGGCGGCGACGAAGCCCTTGTTCGGGGCGACTACGCCTTCGTCCGGGACCACGCCGGCCTTGTTCAGCAGAGGCTGGGCGCCGCCGTCGGCGGCGATGGCCTTGAGGTGGCCGAAGGCGTCCATGACGTACTGCACGGCGGCGCCTTCGTTGATCAGGCTGGCGCAGCCGTCGTCCGACAGGATCACGGCGATGGCGTCGACCATCACCGAGGGGAAGCCGGCGAGCTGCTTATCGACCTTGGCCAGCTTGCCGTCCGACAGGGTGACGCCGCCGATCTTGGGGGCGACGATCACGGGCAGACCGCCGGCTTCGGTGACGACGGCCTTGAGGGCCTCGACCGTCGGCGCGTCCGAGCCGTCGGCGACGAGGATGCCCACCGAGCGGCCCTTGAGGGTGTGCAGGTCGAGCTTGCCGTTGATGATCTTCAGCGCCGGCGACGGGTCCATGTCCAGCACCGGCGCGGCGGTGTCGTTAGCCGCCGGGAGCGGCATGTTGAGGCCGCCCGCGACGCGTGCGGCCAGATCCGGATCGACGTTCATCAGGTTGCCCAGCATCCGCGTGCGGATCGGGGCGAAGTCGACCTTGCTGAGCTCGAAGGTGAAGGCGAAGGCGACGTGGCTTTGTTCGGCCACGTCGAGCGAGCGGTAGAACATACGCGCCTGGCTGTAGTGGTCGGCGAAGCTGGCCGGGCGGATGCGCAGCTTGTCACCCTGCTCGGTCGGGGCGTCGGCAGCGGCCACGGTAGTGAAGCCGTGGGCCGGGCATTCGCGGGGGCCGGTGATTTCACCCTGATCGGCCAAGCTGTTGGGCTCGTAGTTGGCGCGGCCCTTGGGGACCTGCATCTGCATCTGGCCGTCGCGCTGGAAGTTCATCACCGGGCACTTGGGCTGATTGATCGGGATCTGGTGGAAATTGGCGGTCCCGAGCCGGCTCTTCTGGGTGTCGAGGTAGGAGAACAGGCGGCCCTGCAGCAGCGGGTCGTTGGTGAAGTCGACGCCGGGCACGATGTTGGCCGGGCAGTAGGCGACCTGCTCGGTCTCGGCGAAGAAGTTGTCCGGCCAGCGGTCCAGGACCATGCGGCCGACCAGGCGGACGGGCAGGATCTCTTCGGGGATGATCTTGGTCGGGTCGAGCACGTCGAAGGGCAGGGCGTCGGCGAAGGCCTGGTCGAAGGTCTGCAGGCCGAGCTCCCACTCGGGGAAGTCGCCGCGCTGGATGGCCTCGAACAGGTCGCGGCGGTGGAAGTCCGGGTCGGCGCCGGCGATCTTGACCGCCTCGTCCCAGCAGGTGGAGGCTAGGCCCTGCTTGGGCTTCCAGTGGAACTTGACGAAGGTCGATTGGCCGGCCGCGTTGACCAGGCGGAAGGTGTGGATGCCGAAGCCTTCGATGTTGCGCAGGGTGCGCGGGATGGTGCGGTCCGACATCGCCCACAGGATCATGTGCGAGCTTTCCGGCATCAGGCTGATGAAGTCCCAGAAGGTGTCGTGGGCGCTGGCCGCCTGCGGGAAGCCGCGGTCGGCCTCCATCTTCACCGAGTGGATCAGATCGGGGAACTTGATGGCGTCCTGGATGAAGAACACCGGGATGTTGTTGCCCACGAGGTCCCAGTTGCCTTCCTGGGTGTAGAACTTCACAGCGAAGCCGCGCACGTCGCGCGGGGTGTCGACCGAGCCGGCGCCGCCGGCCACGGTGGAGAAGCGGGTGAACACCGGGGTCTTCTCGCCGGCGCGCTGGAACAGGTCGGCCTTGGTAATGTCCGACAGGCTCTCGTAGAGCTCGAAGAAGCCGTGGGCGGCGCTGCCGCGGGCGTGGATGATGCGCTCGGGGATGCGCTCGTGGTCGAAGTGGAAGATCTTCTCGCGAAGGACGAAGTCTTCCAGCAGGACCGGGCCGCGCTCGCCGGACTTCAGCTGGTTCTGGTTGTCGGAGACCTTGATCCCCTGGTTGGTGGTCAGGTGGTCGTTGGCCGGATTGGCGGCTTGGGGTTCGTGCCGGTGGGTCTCACCACCGTTGCCGGCTTCGGTGAGGAAGCCGCTCTTGGTCGCCATGGGATGGTCCTGGGAAAGTGTCTCGGGACTGGCCGAACCGCATGGGTTGGGGAAGGTTCCTAAGTCGCATTTCAGACTTGGGGCTGTGTCTGCACGCCAAACACCGCTCATCCCCGCGAAAGCGGGGACCCAGGCTTTTTAAGATTCAATATCGAGCGCCAAGTCGCGCCAGCCTGGGTTGAACCGCTCAATCAGTTCGATCTTCCACTGTCGATTCCACTTCTTCATCGCCCGTTCACGAGCAAAAGCCCCCGCGCGCGTCTGGAACTGCTCGTAGTGGACAAGCATGGTCACCCCATATTCGGCCGTGAACCCCGGAATAGCCTTAGCTTTATGCTGGGCGATGCGACGGTCCAGGCTATCGGTCATGCCGATGTAGAGCGTGCCGTTGCGCTGACTGGCCAAGATGTAGGTGTAGAAGGCCATCGGTAAAAAGCCTGGGTCCCCGCTTTCGCGGGGATGAGCGGAATTGGGTGTGGTACGAGGCCTGCACATAAAAGCAGCGAGACATCCTTGGCTACCGAGTCCTCCCTATCCGCCCTCTACGGCTCCCCGCCCCTTGAACTGGCCGAGCGCAGGCGCGGCGCGGTGCAGACCTCGCCCCTGATCCCTCGATCGGCGGCGCTGGAGGGGCTGCAGCCCGGCTCGGTGGGAGAGTTCGTGGTGCTGGCCCCGCCCGGCACGGTGGAGCGGCGCTACGTCATGGCCCTGGCCTTGCGCGCCCTGGCCCCCGGCGGGGCGCTGACGGTGATGGCGCTGAAGGATCGCGGCGGCTCGCGGCTGAAGAAGGAGCTCGAGGCGTTCGGCTGCGACGTGGACGAAAGCTTCAAGCGCCGCCACCGCATCTGCGAGGTCGAGCGGCCGGCCGACCTGACCGGCGTCGATGCCGCCATCGCCGACGGATCGCCCCGTCTGGTGGAAGCTTTGGGGCTGTGGTCGCAGCCGGGCGTGTTCAGCTGGGACCGGATCGATCCGGGCACGGCGCAGCTTCTGAAGCTGCTGCCGGCTCTGTCGGGCAAGGGCGCGGACCTGGGGTGCGGCGTCGGCTTGCTGGCGCGGGCAGTATTGGCTTCGCCGGCGATCACATCCCTGGCGATGATCGACAACGACCGCCGGGCGGTGGAGGCCGCGCACCGTAACATCGGCGACCCCCGCGCCACGATCACCTGGTCCGACGCCACCACCGCGCCTCTGGACGAGCTCAACTTCGTGGTCATGAACCCCCCGTTTCATGACGGCGGGACCGAGGACCGCAGCCTGGGCCAGCGCTTCATCACCGCCGCGCATGGGGCGCTGATGAAGGGCGGGACGCTTTGGCTGGTGGCCAATATGCATCTGCCCTACGAGCCGATCCTCACCCCGCTGTTCGCCAAGGTCGAGCGCAAGGGCGACGGTGGCGGCTACAAGGTGTTCGAGGCGCGCAAGTGAGCCGCCCTCCCCAGCCCTCGCAGATGCGGCTCGATCGCCTGCTGGCCAACATGGGCTACGGCTCGCGCAAGGAGATACAGGGCCTGGCCAAGGCGGGGCGCATCGTGCTCGACGGCGCGCCGGTGACCGACGCCGACAAACGCATCCCGGTGACGCCGGACCTGTCGCAGCGGATGACGGTGCAGGGCCGCCCGCTGGACCCGCCGCCGGGGTTCGCCCTGATGCTGCACAAGCCGGTGGGGGTGACCTGTTCACACAAGGAAGCCGGGGCCCTGGTCTACGACCTGCTGCCCGGACGCTGGCGCATGCGCGATCCGGCGATCTCGACGGTGGGGCGGCTGGACAAGGACACCTCGGGCTTGCTGCTGATGACCGACGACGGCGCCCTGCTGCACCGGATCATCTCGCCTAAGAGCCACATCGACAAACGCTACCGGGTGTCGCTGGACCGGCCGATGAGCGGCGACGAAGGCGCCCTGTTCGCCTCGGGCGGGCTGCTGCTGGAAAGCGACGACAAGCCACTGCTGCCGGCCAAGCTGGAGGTGCTGTCGCCGAACGAAGCCCTGCTGACCATTTCGGAGGGGCGCTATCATCAGGTGCGGCGGATGTTCGCCGCCGTCGGCAACCATGTAACCGCTCTGCAACGCGACCGTATCGGCGGGCTGGACTTGCCGGATGACCTGGAACCGGGTGGATTCCGCCTGATGACGACCGATAATCGGACAGCATTGTTCGCCGCTGCTTGAGACGCTACGACTGTGCTGTAAGCTCAAGCAGCGGCTCGCCATAAGACGGGTGCAGGAGGATATTCCATGAAGACTTTGATCGGCGCCCTGTTGGCCGCCGCCGCGACGATCGGCCTGGCTGCGGCCGCTGACGCCGCCGACGCCACCAAGACGGCCGCCGCCAAGCCGTACCGGGCGCCGCCCATGAGCGCCTCGTCCACGCTGCCGGACTGGTCGGGCGTTTGGAACCCGCACGAACGCAACATGTTCGATCCGAGCTCCTTCACCGACCCGCGCAACAAGGGCATCACCAACGCCGCCGACATGCGCGAATACCCTCCCTACAACGCCGAGTGGGAAGCCAAGTACGTCAAGGTGCTGGCGGACAACAAGAAGGGCGTCCCGACCGACCCCCACGCCAACTGCCTGCCGGGCGGCATGCCGCGGACGATCGTCATCCCCTATCCGCACGAGATGGTGGTCACGCCGAAGGTCACCTACTGGCTGCTCGAGGAAACCAGCGCGGTCCGGCGCATCTTCA